>CAYWUC010000200.1:0-1907 GCA_964461395.1 uncultured bacterium | reverse complement strand
AAGGCATGTGGGTCGAAACCGCCAGCGGATATCAGTTTGAATTGAAGATACCCGCGGAAGATTTGACTTTTACTCCGGCAGAAGGAGCAGTGATCGGCTTTGAAGTTCAGTGCGCGGATAATGACACAGGCGCGCGTGACGCCATCGGGAAATGGTGGAATATTAACGGTAGTTCCTGGCAGCAGCCACAGCTCTTTGGAACAGTCGAGCTGGTATCAGAAAGCACAGCTCCAGCTGAAGACACAGCTCACGCGGGAATTTCGGAACCAGCTACCGCTGGTGTCGATCTTTCCGTTCCTGCTATAATCGCATCAGGAAGCGCGGTAGTGTCATTAAGCGTTCCTGGTACAGTTAGTCTCTACAATATAGCCGGACAGGAAGTAAAATCTGTAAATGCTGCTGGAAGCGTTGTTACTATAGACGTTTCAGACCTGGCAAACGGTGTTTATCTCGTGAATCTCAGAAAAGGAAATGCCTCAGCAACCAAGAAGGTAACACTGCTTAAATAAGCATTTAATATAGCTTAAAATAAAAAACGCCCGTGGTGTATATATCACGGGCGTTTTTTATTACAGAAAAAGATTACTTAAATATTAACTTTCTCGCAAAGTTTATTCAAAGGACATACCTCACAATCAGGATTTCTCGGAAAACAAATATTTTGACCCAAAGTAACAAGAAGGTCATTGTAAATAGTCCACCACCTCGAAGGCAATTTTTCTCTAAGAGAAAATTCCGTCTCCGTCGGATTTTTTGTTTTAACGTAGCCAAACCTGTTAGATATCCTGTGAACGTGTGTATCCACACATATACCCTGCTTACCAAAACCGACAGTAAGAACCAGATTCGCGGTCTTTCTTCCAACCCCCGGAAGCTTGAGCAATTCATCTAACGAATCGGGAACTTTTCCGTCATACTTCTCTATCAAAATACCTGCCAGCTCCGGGAGTCTCCTGGCTTTTGTATGATAAAAACCAACCGGATAGATTAACTTTTCTATTTCTTCGATCGATAATTTTCGCATCTCATCCGGAGTAGAGGCTACTTCAAATAATCTTTTGGAAGCTTTACTCGTAACAGCGTCTTTCGTTCTGGCGCTAAGCACAGTTGAAATAAGTATTCGAAAAGTATCTCCCGTCCGGTTTGCTATTTTAGTTACAATGGGAGCATCCCATTTGACATATTCTTCCTTTAGTATTTTCAAAACTTTCTCTATAGTTTTATTGTCCATAGGAAAATTATATACGAACCCCGGCAAAAGGCAACCGCCGTATTAGGTACTGAGTATTAGGTTTTAGGTTCTAGTTATAAACAACAAAAAATCGTCAATAAGGTATTACTAATAAAATAAGTAGTTTTCAGATTTAAGCCATACTTATGCCTGCGGCAAAGAACGCCGCAGGTTTATTTTTTAAGCCAACAGCAAAAGGCTAATAGCTAACAGCCTGGTAGTGCCGTGTGTGGTTTTTTATTCCTTGACATATAAAATCGAATTAGTTATAATAAACAAAAAGGAGGATGTATATGCGTAAACTATTTTTATTGACTTTTTGTCTGTCGCTTATTTCCGGCTGCGGAGGCGGCAGAACAGTAAAAAGAATCGCCACCGATGAAGTTACAGATCTCTCGGGTAGATGGAATGACACGGATTCGAGACTTGTAGCAGAAAGTATGATTTCCGAAATGTTATCCCGCCGCTGGGTTATCGATTTTGAACAGGATAAATTAAAAGAACCCGTAGTCATCGTCGGCTCAGTCGTAAACAATAGCTCTGAACATATAGATGTAGAGGTCTTTATAAAAGATATAGAAAGAGAACTGATAAACTCGGGTAAAGTTAAATTTGTTGCTTCAAAAAATGAAAGAGAAGAGATAAGAGAAGAAAGAATGGATCAACAGATGTACGC
>CAYWUC010000199.1:0-4346 GCA_964461395.1 uncultured bacterium | reverse complement strand
AATCGTTGCATTGGAATACTTCCGCTTTAATAAATCCTTCCCTGAAATCAGTATGAATAATACCTGCCGCATCAGGCGCTTTTGCCCCTTTTTTAAACATCCATGCCCGTACTTCCTTTCCGTTCTCCGTGAAGAAAGTCTCCAGTCCTAATAGTTCGTATGTGGTTTTTATAAGGCGGTTAAGAGCTAAGTCTTCCAGGTTTAACATTTCCATGAATTCCTTTTTTTCTTTTTCGGTTTCGATCCCAGCTATTTCCTGTTCATCCTTGCCGCAGATTTCTATTACGGGAGCATTTTCTTTTTTCGCGTAATTTTTCACCGATTCCGAGAATTTGTTTTTATTGTTTATGCTATTCTCGTCGATATTGCAAACATATAGAACTTCTTTATTTGAGAGAAGATTTAATTCCTTTGTAATTTTTTTCTCTTCATCTTTTAAGTCTATGTTTTTTGCGGGTATCCCTTTTTTAAATTCCTGCTGCAATTTTTCGAGCAAAGTCACTTTAGACTGGGCTTCTTTTTTAAGTGTTTTGTCCTGACTTTTAAGGAGTTTTGTATTCTTTTGCAGGCTCTTTTCCACGGCCCCGAGATCGGCTAAGATGAGTTCCATATTTATTACTTCGATATCTCGCTTTGGATCGATATTATCATAAGGATGAGATATATCGGCGTGTTCGAAACATCTTACAATATGAACTATTACATTGACTTCTCTTATATGACTCAGGAATTGATTCCCTAAACCTTCTCCTTTTGAAGCCCCTTCGACAAGACCCGCTATATCCACAAACTCTACAGTCGCAGGTATTCTTTTTTCTATATTCAATATATCAGCTATTTTATTTAACCGTTCGTCGGGTACTTCCACCATACCCAGGTTGGGTTCGATGGTGCAAAAAGGATAATTCTCAGCTTTAACCGAAAGGCAGGTTAGAGCAGAGAAAATAGTTGATTTACCAACATTGGGAAGTCCGATAATTCCGCAATTTAAACTCATATTTTTCCTCAGGGTAATATTATCATTTTTTTGTCAATTGTCAAATGGGGAATTGAACCACAAAGTCCACAAAGAGCACAAAGCCACACCCTCAACCAATAATTGGACGCAGATAAACGCAGATTTTCAGGATATTTTTATTTATTTTTTTGATTTTATTTTTGAATTTTGATTTGTAATTTTCCATTTTGATATTTGATTTTTAAATTTGTCTTGCTAACTTTTGCAGTTCCGAATAATGTTCGAATAGTGAACATGCGAGTTTTTCTCTTTTCAAGAGATAATCCCTTTCCCTGATCGATTTTAGAAAAGGAGATTCACAAGCAGCCTTTAAACCGCCGTTACGAATATTTTCTAATGAAATATTGATAAACGGGCAGGGTTCGATTCCTCCTTCGGAATTAATATGTAAAGATGAAATCCCGGCTGCTGTACAACGATTTTCTTCCCCATATTCATCCTGGGGAAATTGGACCAGTACAATAGGTTTTCTTTTTCGGAAATCCAGAACTCTTTCCCGGAAAGATTTCCTTTCTTCTTCATTTAATAACCAATCTTTTTTTGGGTGTGGGCCGCAGGGTACATATTCCGTAAAATAGCCGAGGGTACATCCGAGTTCTATCATATTGTCTATAAATGTTTCGGTACCAAGGATCCCTGAGTTTTCAGAAGTATTTGTCGCGGCAAAACCAAAACAAGCTCTCGCGCCTCTAAGTAATTTCATCGCACGGGTGGCTGTTTCATGAGCCCCCTTTTTTCTTCTATTGTCAGTATGTTTCTCAAGCCCTTCGATGCTTACAAGTTGAATTATATTTCCGCTTTTAGAAATGCGTTTTGAAAGTTCTGAAGACATCTTAGAACCGTTTGTTATAGGTATAAAAAGAAGTTTTTTATGCTTTTCCATAAGTTGGATTGTGTCATTTCGCAAGTATGGTTCTCCTCCAGTAACGACAACGGCGAGTATACCAAGCTCTTCTGCTTCCGAGAAAAGATTGTCGAGTTCCAACTTTGAGAGTTCGTTGTTTGATATTCTATCTCTCGAGTAACATCCTGTACAATTATAATTACATCTCATTGTAGGACTTATTGCTATAACAGTGGGGATGCTGCCGTCGATGCTTGTTTGTTTTTTCTCTTTTAGTCTTTTAGCAAGTAGAAGTCTAATTGCTACTCTTAGGAAGAAAAGCATTCCCGACAGACTGGAGCGTGCCCACATCCACATCGCAACGCGCATAAAATCTCCAATTCTATTTTGTTTTGATTTCTTATTCTTTTTCATTATTATCTCTTAAAAATCGTTTAAAAATAATCCAAAATTTTATTATGGCAAGCCTTATGAAAGAAAAGAAGAAACGAGAGAAACTTTTAAAGCAATATGAAAAAGAAGGTATTAAATTAATTATAAGTCAGGATTTTTTGGAGAAGAGTTTTTAAAGATAACTGATATTAAATTTTTATAATATCAGATATAACGATTTTTTTAATTATTTTTTCTTTATTTTTAAACTATATTTTATATCTACCACTTTTCCGGTACTGTCGGCTTTTACCAGAAAACCTGTTAAATACTCGGAAAAAGTTCCTGTATAAATTGCCCATTTATTATTCCCCAAAGAATCTATTCCCTGAAGTTTTGAGTCCTTGAAATATAGGACGTCAAGGGCGTTGGCAAATTCTTTAAATTCTTCTGTATTTTTTAGTTTGATGTTTTCACTCTGGACTATTGTAAGCGCACTTTTAAGGGGCATATCTGTTGCCGGACTGCTGATAATGCATACGGTTTCGTCGTCTTTGCTAACCGCCGCTTTTTCAACCGGAATATATCTAAATAATGTTTCTTCCTGTATCTGTTTTTCTCTTGTTATACTGAAGATTTTCCAATTGGGAAAGAATTTTTTAAGTACCGGTATTGCGACCGGTTCGAGTTTTATTTGTCCGTCTTCAGTTTCTCTTTTTATATTGTTCTGTTCCAGTTTTTTGAAAATAACCTCTTTCATAGATGCTATATCCACGGGTTTTTCCGGTTTTACTCTAACGGTGAGTGCTTTTTTTTCTATGGTTTTGGGCTCTTCTGTTTTTGTCTCCGTTTTTTTTTCCGTGCCAAAAGAAGATTCGATTTTATACCCCTCGGGTATTGTAAACAAACTATTATTCAATGATTCTTCTTTGATGTTTTTTAATTCTGCTTCCATTGAATGTTCGCCTTCTGTTTTTATTTTCACGGGCCATTTTGATTTATCGGAAATCCAAATTGTCATCAGTTTCTTTTCTTTTTCGTAGATTTGATTTTTTTTGCATTCGTATCCATCGATAGTATCAAAGCTTGTTTCTATTGAATCGTATTGTTCCGTAAATAAAATAGCAGATTCGAAGGGATTGATAGATAAACTTTCAAAAACGGTATTTTCAATTTCGCGGGCTGTTTTTTGGGAATGACTTATAATATATCTTTTACCTGTTTCCGGATTGACGAGGATGCTTATTTCCTCTCCTTCCGCAGTTATATCCATTCTGTATTTATTTCCCTTTACGTATATTTTTCCCTTTATTTGTTGTTCGTCCGCTTTTTGAATCATATCTGCCGTGAAACTTTCTTTTGTGGGAGAAGCGATAGCAATAGTGGGGACTATTACAATAAATGTATTGATAAAACTTTTAAAGATTTTAAAACTCATAATTTTCTACTGATTCCCTTTTGTTTTGATTATAAGAAAATATACTGTATTGTCAAGGAAATAACAGATAAATATCTGTAGTCTGAAGTCCATAGTCCAATGTCCAATGTCTTTACGCTCCCTACACTCTCCATTTCTTGACATGTAGAACATGTAGAATTTGTAGTTTGTATTGCTGTGTTTACTAATTTACTAATTCACTGATATGAGAATCCGGGCTCTGATAACGGGCGACCCTTGACATTACGATTAATAATAATTATGTTTTTTACTAAAAAGGCCAAAAAGGAGGCTTTTATGAAAAAATTAGTATTATGTATTATGTTGTTGGTTTTGAGTATGCCGCTTTCAGCGGGTATATTAGGGCTTTCAGCCGGAATAACCGGTGGTGTCGAAAATTGGAAGATGGATGTTGAAGGCGCTGAAAGTCAAAGCCTTACCTCGATAGGACTTACTGCCAGCTTTTCTCCTCCGATTATTCCGTTAGGTGTTCGAGGACAGTTGGAATACGCGTGGACGGACGTAGAAACTCCGGTAGGAGAGCTTAAACTTTCTGATGTTTTTTTAATGGTTGGATTGGAGTATTCTATCGCTCCGCCTCTTTCTCCCGCGTCTCTTTACGTCGGGGTGGGATATGAGATATCTACTATCGGAAGTGATTATGCTGATTATAT
>CAYWUC010000198.1:0-6817 GCA_964461395.1 uncultured bacterium | reverse complement strand
AAGAGCTAACTCCTGGATAGTTTTTATTTGTCTTGATATAGGCCTTATCGCGAGAGCTATACTGCCTCTCTGGATGTATATATTTACTCTGAATCTGGATATCCCAGGTATTCCGATACCGAAATCGGCTTCTTTTTCTTTTAAGAAGGTTTCCTGTTGCTTTTTTGTCATAAGAGAAGACGCGGCTATTCGCACATCTTCTTTGCTAAGTTTGTTCATTTCCAGAGGTTTCAGTTCTCCGTTTATCCTTATAACCGGGGGGGTGCCAACTTTTAAGTGTAAATCCGAAGCATCCGAATCTACCATTTTCTTTAAAATTGGTTTAAGGTCCATAATTTACAACTTCCTTACCAGGAATAAAGGCTGGTTATATTCAACTGGATCTTCATTAGAGATTAAAACTTCTTCTATTTCACCTTTTACGTCGGATTCGATTTCGTTCATTATTTTCATCGCCTCGATAATACAGACCACGTCTCCTTTCTTTATCTTATCACCCGTTTCGATGTATGGAGGAGCATCGGGAGACGGAGCTCTGTAAAATGTTCCGACCATTGGAGACTTAATTGTATGAAAATCAGACTCTGCTTTTGTTTCCTGTTCTGCCGAATTCAATTCTTCTGTTTCTTTGGATTTTAAGTTGCTTACCGATACTTTTGGGGCAGAGCCTTTTTTATTTTTCGATATTTTTACCCTTGTCCAAAAACGCTGAATTTCAATTTCTTCTAAATCGCTTTCTTCGAGCACCTTTATCATTTTTTTGATAAATCCTATATTCATTGTTTCTCCCCCGTTATCATTTCTTAAAATATATGAATTTGACAACGATAAGTCAAGAGGGCAATCCCCATCCTCTCAACACTTGACATCTAAAGGTTGTTTTATAAATTTTCTTTATTAAAGGAGGTACCATGGACGTCGAATATCAAGATATGGATGTATTAGGAAAGACTATTCATCCTTCCTGGTTAAATTATATCAGTCAGTACTTTTTTGCCTTAATTTTCTTTGCGGTTACGGTTGTGATGTATGTTAAGGAAATTACATTATGGCCTATTGTCGCGGCATCACTTGGAATTATAGTTCTTTTAAGAGTTATATTTAAAAGGGCTTCCCTGGCATATACTATAACAAAAAATAGTGTTCGAAGTAGAAATGGTTTTATCGCAAGGGATGAAAGCGAGATAAGGATAATAGACGTAAGGGAAGTAGGAGTTTTTCAAAGTATTGGACAGAGAGTTCTAGGAATTGGAAATGTGTCTTTTGCGTCCGCGGGTACTGGCGGAGTCGAAGTTATTTTTGAAGGTATTAGTAAACCGTATAAGGTAAAAGATTTCGTTAATAAATTAAGAAATTCTCCCGAAGCTTTAGACAAGAAGCGATGCCCGCAATGTGGAGAATTTATCTGGATAAACGCGAAAATTTGTCCTTATTGTAAATATAAGTTTGAAGAGGAATGAAAAAAGGAGGAAAAATGTACAGGATTAAATTATTAGGATTTGTATTTTTTTTAGTTCTTGCTATTGTGTTTCCTGGATGTAAGAAAAAAGAATCTGAAAAAGTGAGTGCGGGAACAATAGAGAATAGTGTTTATAATAATAAATATTTCGGATTAACTTTAAATTTACCGGAGGATTGGAGTATACAGGACAAAGAATCCAGCAAGGAATTAACAAAGTCTGGGTACAAAATGCTTGCTGGTGAAGATGAAAATCTGGAAAGAACTTTGAATGCCGCGGCTGAAAATCAGCAATTAATGTTTTTTTCCGCCTCCAAGTATCCCATTGGGACTCCGGTAGCGAATAACCCTAATATTATAGGTACGGCAGAGTTAGTTAAATCGAAACCCGGGATTGAAAGAGGAAGCGACTATCTTTATCATGTAAAAAATATGCTTGAAATGAGTGGCATAAAACTGACTATTGAGGAAACGGCAACCTCGGAGAAAATCGGTGGCGTGGAGTTCGATGTGATAGAGGTAGTTTTACCATTTGGAAACATTTCAATACAACAAAAGTATTGTACTACTATTATGAAAGATTATGCTATTTCTTTTATTCTTACATACATGAGCGAAGAGGGTAAAAAATCCCTGAAGGAAATTCTTAAAACAGCAAAATTTGAATGATTCCGTTATTTTTTTAATATAAAAGCTTTTTAAATTTTCACCGATTATTTGATTGCCGAATTGCCTCCTCACCGGTGTAGCGTGTATGCCCTTGACTAATTAGTTGTAAAATCTTATAGTATAAAAAAATTTGTTTTACGGAAAGGAAAAAGGAGGGTTGAATGGAAAAATTCAAAAGGATTTGTGCTAGTATATTTATAGCTTTTACGGTATTTATTTGTTCTAATTGCTTTTTACTTAACGAAAAATACCATGAAAATCTATTGATCGACGGAAAAATTGGTTCAGGACCGGGTGAAATCAGATGGGAAATAATCGATTATTTGCCTACAGGTCCCACCAGTTTTGGAATTAATAATAGGGATGAAATTTTTATTCTGGATTATTTGAATCATCGTGTAGTTAAATTTGATAGTAAAGGAAATTATAACGATGAAATTCTGCAGGGCGCGCACCAAAATCTGATGGATATAGCATTCAACAGTAAAGGTGACGTGTTTATTGAATATGTCTCCGGTGATGTTTCAATTCTTGACAGAGGACTAAGCTTCATAAAGACATTGGAACTAAAACCTCCAGTACCACCGATAACGCCTGAAATGACTCATTTGGAAGTGACCGACCATAGTACAGTTTTGCTTGTAGATCCAAATCTTGACCAGACGGATCAGATAATAGAAGTAGATACTACCGGAAATATCGTTCAGACAAAGGATAATTTGAAGAGTTATATAGAAACAAAAGGACAGTATTACGTTAAGGCTGAATCTTCCGGTAATATGATACTTTACAACGCTTCTAGCGGTAAAGCTATATTCTCTCTTAAAAAATTAAACGCGGGGAAAGAGGAACCCCGGGTTATTGGTGTTGATTCTCTGAAAAATGTATATTTTCTTATACCGATGGAAACATCCATGCAGGATCGTATTGTTAAGGTAAATCACCGGGGATGGAGAAGAGCGGATTTTACTGTAAAAACGAGTCCCGGTCATGCCGATGTTTGCCGTACCGTACGGATTTCTCCCGGAGGAAAAGTTTTTGTTTTGGATGATGACAATGAGAGATTTCATTTATGGGAATATTCACCGTGAAAATTGTTAATAGCAAATAGAGCGCGGAAAAGTTGTTGAACAGGTTAATCTGGTAGGGGACCAATTAACTAATCCGGAGGATCGCATGAGCCTTGAATTAAAAGATTATTCCTTTGAAGGTTATTTTTCCTCAACTTTGTATCTGGAAGATAAACCGGGAATTTATGCTGTATTATGCCGTTATTTTGAAAAAAATAAGGTTGTCGATATCGGCGAAGCTGAGAATATCAAAACTAGAGTCGATAATCATGAAAGTTCAAACTGTTGGAGACGCAACTGCCAGAGCAGTTTGGTTTATGCCGCTTTGTATACTCCCAAATTAAAACAAAAAGCAAGGGAAGATATTGTCGATGAACTTAGAGACGAATACGAACCGGTCTGTGGGCGGAGTTAATAATAAAATAACATTTACAACCAAAATACAGTAGACTTCTAACTTTTATTTGAAACAAACCAATCGATGAGTTCCCTCGCTATACTCGGTTTTTCGGGCACATCAGGTAATTTATCCGCTTTAAACCAATCGGCATCGAGGATTTCTTCCCTATCTACAGATATTTTACCCTTCTTATATTCGGCAGTAAACGCTATCATTAAAGAATTGGGGAATGGCCAGGGCTGACTGCCAAAATATTTAATATTTTTAATCTCTATTCCTACTTCTTCTTTCACTTCTCTTTTAATACAATGTTCTAAATTCTCGCCGACTTCTACAAATCCGGCTAAAACACTGTATAGATTCTCATTAAAACGCTTCGCTCTAGCCAGTAAAATCATATTATCTTTTATTATTGCGACGATTATAGCCGGAGAAATAGTAGGATATCTTACCAGCTTACATTTTGGACAAATTTTTGCCAGTTCTTCTTCCATATCTTCTACACTGCTACCGCATCGCTCACAATACCGGGAGTTCTTATTCCAGGTTATTATCTGGAAAGCATAGCACGCTATTTGAAAAAACTCGAGAGGTAACAAACTATAAGTTTTTCGAAGTTCAAAAGTGACTATATTTTTTGTAAGTTCTTCTTTCTCGTCGAGTTCTCCCGCGAAACAATCTTTTTCCCTATATCTTCCTAAATACACTAACTCTTCAGGTTTTAAGTTTATTTCTTTAAAATTATCTGCTGAAGGTATAATGTATTTGTCTTTGCTCTCTTTATAAATAAGAAGTTTATAGTTCTCAAAAACAAAATATAGAGAATCACTGTTTTCCTTCTCAGGTATTTTTATAACCTTTGAAAACTTCTCAAAGGACATATAATTTATTTAATTATTAGTACCTTTTTGATATCCTTGAATGTATTCGTTTGCATTCTACAAAAATAGATACCGGAAGAAATGCTTTCAGGAGCCCACTCTACCGTGTGCCTGCCCCGTGTGAATCTTGCTTCTACTATAGTATCTACAGGTTGACCCAGAATATTCAATACATCGACCTTCACATTAGAAGATTGCTGAAGATTAAACTCAATGGTCGTTTTATCCCCAAATAAATTCGGATAATTCACGAAGGATATCCCCGGGATTATTAAATCATCCTCGATACCCGATCCTTCATCGATTAACTTTAAAGTACCATACCCGTCAGCATTCTCCCAGTGGCTATTGTACTCTTCTGCGGGAACCCAAACAGACCCGAAAAAATTATCCCGTTCTATAGGAACTTCATTGATACTATCATTATCGCAGTATGCCAGGGAGAGTCCTATAATTTTATCTTCGGATAATTGCACTCTGGACGCTTCAGGGTCACTATTATCATAGGTATCGTCGTATACTGCCAATGCAAATTCCCATGTGTACCGATTCCCATCTTTTCTCATAGCAAACTCCGGAAAATGCCCGGCATAGTTCGTAATCTGGTAAGATCCGGCGAGATCACATACCACAAAATCACTGTTAACTTCACCGTCTGCGGGAGCGTCAACCACAATGTGGTAGGAAAACGCGTTTTCGGCATTGCTCCCGCCTCCGTCAAAAATATGCGGACCTCCGGATTTATCTTCATCTATAAAAACTTCTACAATATCATGTTTGTAATAATCACCGCTGGGATATAGGTAGCCGTCAACGAAAACATCGTCGTCGACCTGAACAAGAAAGTATAAAACATTTTCCGTAGATGACCAGACTATTTTATATTGACCGGTATAATCGTCCGCTTCCACAGAAGCACCATAAGGGATCCAGACCTGATCTATTTCTTGCCATTCCAAGTCTCCCCAGCAAACATCATCGCTTTGCCCGTCGATTGTTGGTATGTTTTCCACATTCGGCGCTTTCACTGTATCATCCTGAACTCTCAACATCGGAGACCCAGCCATAACAGAAATAGTAAAAAATATAAAAATAAAAGAAAGAATCTTAAAATTAAAATACCATTCAGCAAACATGTTAACCTCCTTTATAAGGTACACTCAAAAGACACTTAATGCCTCTTTAAAATTTATTGTCTATTAAGTACATTTATTTACTATATTATTTTAGGTTTTTTTAGAGTAGTGTCAAGTAGTGAATGGAGATTTATCTTGAAATAACCAATTAATCTCATTAATATTAGTGTTTTTTCACGTTATTGAATAGAAAACTTGTAACTGAGTAACTTATATATCAATTTAGCGGCGAGAAAATCAGGTGCCTTATTTTCGGTCGGACAGAGTTCTACAACATCGAACCCTATTACATTCTTATTCGCGCAAACTTCTTTTAAAAACCTGACCACCGGATACCATTTAAGTCCACCCGGTTCGGGAGTCCCTGTAGAAGGCATAACAGATGGATCGAAAACATCCAGGTCTATCGATATATAAACATTTTTATTGAGTTTGCTTACTGCTTCTCTTATCCAGTTTTTAGTATTGTATATATCTCGCGCAAAAAACGTATTATTTTTGTCGATATTATCCAGTTCGGATGAATCCAGACTTCTTATTCCAACCGCGACAATATTGTCGTTTATTTCCTTTACTCTTGCCATTACACAGGCGTGACTGTATTTATTGCCGAGATACGCATCTCTCATATCTGAGTGAGCGTCGAGTTGGAGAATAGAAATATCATCATAAATATTATTGTGTGCTTTTATTGTGGGAAGCGAAACCGTGTGTTCTCCACCCAATGTTACGACAAACTTACCGCCTTTGATTAATTCTGTTACTTTATCATAAACGCGTTTTATCATTTCTTCGGAATTGTTAGATAAAATCTCTTCCGCGGTAAAAATCCCGTTTTTATATACCTCATAATTTGTTTCCAGGTCGTATAATTCCATGTTCATCGACGCTTCTATGATAGCTTTGGGGCCTCTCTCAGAACCTTTCATCCATGAACTTGTTTTATCAAAAGGTATTGGTAGGATTGCTATACTCGAGTTTTCATAATTCAAAAACTCCTCATCGAGCCCGCCGAAATTATAGGGAACGGATATGGACATTTATTTTAGATTATAAAAACTGCTGCCGCAAGGACAGTTGTCCAAAGTCCGTCTTTATTTCCTGTAGCAGATTGACAAATATGTTTTGTTTTGAAGATGTGTTCGCTTGCCTTGTATACCTGTTTTCTTTCATCCCAGGCCTGGTCGGAATCGAAAGGTATA
>CAYWUC010000197.1:0-3783 GCA_964461395.1 uncultured bacterium | reverse complement strand
TTTTCTTGCTATATTAAAAGCTTTATCCCATTTTTCTAATTTTTCATAAACAAACATTAATTTATCTGATATTATAGTATTTTTTGGATTTGTATGGTATATTGTTTCGAGCATTGGGAGTGCTTTTGCCCAATCTTTATTTTTCAGGTAGTCTTCCGCTAAGGCTTCTTTCAATCTATTTTTCTGTTCATTTGTAAGCAAAGGATTTACAAGAAGATTTTTATGGATTTTTATCGCTCTTACTATTTCCCCTTCTTCCCTTAGCAAATTACCTGTGTAAAGATAACCTTCTATATTAGAGGGGTCTTTTTCTAAAACATCCCTGAATAATTTTATTGCTTTGTTTTTATCTCCTCCAATCATTGCTTCCAAACCTTTTATGTAGGAAGTAGAATGGCTTTCACATTTAAGCCTTTCGGACATTTTTGAGAATATAGATAAACCCAGCCAGATGAGTACGAAAAAAAGAACTAGGTATATCAGCAGGTTCATGCTATGTCTTCCTCCTTTTGTTCTTCTTCTGTATCATCTTCTATGTCTTCTTCCTCTTCATCTGGTTCGGCAAGATCCGGTATACCTTCTCCTTCTCCTTCTCCTTCTCCTTCTTCAAAAGGTAAATTTTTTAAAGCCTTTATTTCTTTCTGTAGATTTTTATTTTCAATTATTATTTTTCTTGTTTGTAATTTCAGTTTTATTGTATTTACTCCCGCTAAAATTATTGTAATAAAAAAACCGACAAGAACCGATTCTATTACCAATAAAGTTAAGGGGATATCTTCAAAGTGCCATTTAAGTAGATGAAAATCGACCATAGTATTCCCATTTTGAGTACCAATTATGATACCGAAAATTAATAATACACCTGAAAGCACAGATATTATTAAAGTCATCTAACTGCCTCCTTTTTTATTTTCCCTATAGGGGCCCATCCGTTAATTTTATATATATTGATGATATATTCAAATCCGATTTTAGCAACCCCGGGAATTATGATTAATTTTCCGTTCTTAGTTTTTCCTAATTTTTTCCCATCTTTTGCTTTGTCGATTGTCAAGACGGATACTTCACTACCTAACAGTTCTTCTACTTTTTCTTTTGTAATTTTGTTTTGTGTGTTTATTAAAACCCGTAACCTTTCTTTTTTTTCTGTGTCTTCTACCTGGTTGGGGAAAAGAGATGCAAGGGTACCATTTCTTTTTGAATACGCAAACATATATGCAAAATCGAAACGGATATCTTTAATTGCCTTTATTGTATCCTGGAAATCTTTATCGGTTTCATCGGGAAATCCAACAATAATATCTGTGGTAAGCATTAAATAAGGCATTAAATCTTTTGCTTTTTTAATCAAATTTAAATAATGAGGATACGAATATCCACGCATCATTTTTTTTAGTATTTTATCTGAACCCGATTGTATAGGAAGATGAAGATATTTGGTAATTAAGGGAGATTCCGCCATTACTTGAAATAAGTTTTCAGGTAAATCCGCCGGGTGAGAGGTTAAAAAGCTAAGAAGTTTAAGTCCTTTAAGTTTGCTTACTTTTCTTAAAATATCAGGGAAATCTACGCCTTTATATAAATAGGCGTTAACATTTTGACCCAGAAGAGTAATTTCATTTGTACCTTCCCCTATTAGTTTTTCAGCTTCCTTTAGGATATCTTCTACGGGACGGGATCTAAGTTTACTCCTTAAATAGGGGACAATACAATATGAACAAAAGCGATTACAGCCCCGTGTAATCGATAAATAAGCGTTGGTTTTTCTCGTCGAAGTAAATATATCGGAGTATTGTTCACACGGGTTTTCTGCTATGAGTCCGTTTCTATTTTCTTTTATTGCGCTTATAAGCGAACGATACGAATCGGGAGGAGCAACAAAATCGACCACCGGATGATTTGTAAGCTCCTGTTTGTATTTAGCAACGCAGCCGAGAACAGAAACAGATATTTCCGGTTTCTCCTCTTTTAAACTTCTAAGAGAGTCCAATCTACCTATTATTCGTTTTTCCGCATTCTTTCTTACCGCGCAGGTATTAAAAAATATAAAATCAGCCTTTTTTATATCGGAAACTTCTTTAAAGTTTTCCTTTAGTAAAAGTGTTCTAATGATGTCAGAATCATATTTGTTCATCTGGCATCCATAAGTTCGTATGTAAAATTTATTCTGTTGTTTCACCATAAACAAGTCCTTTTTCTATTTTATATATTTTAACGGGTATTATGCCCTGTTTTTTGCCATTGGCTGCGAAATGAACTTTTATATAGTTTGGGGTTATTCCTGTTAACCATTTTTCTCCCAGATGACTTCTTCCTTCGATTATAACTCTGTAAACTTTGCCAATATTTTTTTTGACAAACTTTGCCCGTTTCAATCTTCCTAAATCTTTAAGTATATCAGCCCGTTCTTTTTTTATGTAATCATGAACTTTATTCGGGTAAAGATTGGCAAGAGTATATGGTCTCGGTGAGTATCTAAAAATATGCAGATGGCTAAATTCTGCTGTTTCAATTAAATTCACGGTATACTCGAAATCTTTTTTTGTTTCACCCGGGAATCCGACTATAAAATCCCCCGCCAAACGGATATCTTCTCTCATTTTTCTTAGTTTCTCCGCGACCCACAGCGTTTTTTCTCTTGTGTATTTTCTTTTCATTTTTTTTAAAATTTTATCGCTTCCCGATTGTTGAGAGATATGCACATGAGGCATGAGGTTTTTATTGTTAAATAATTGAATGAAATCTTCATCAAAACAGTCAGGCATTATAGAAGTCAATCTGATCCTGATATCGAAACGAAGAAGTTCTTTTAAGAGCTCTTTTAAACCTATTTTTTTAAATTGATAATTTCCGATATGGATACCGGTTAAAACGATTTCTTTATATCCCGTTTTTATTAATTTTTTAACATTTTCTATAATTTTAATGTTCGACAGAGAATAACTTTTTCCTCTCGCGTAAGGTACTATGCAATAAGAACAGAAGTTATTACACCCGAATTGTATTGGGAGATAGGGGCGAGTTCTGCTGCTAATAGTTTCGTACTCTTTTTCGATTAAATTGCTTTCATCAGTATAATATTCTTCTTCAAACTCTTCCGGAAAAAGTTTTGCCTGGCATCCGAGTATTCTTACCTCGCTTGCGTTCCTTTTTGCTTTCCTGTATAGCTTTCTGCTTTCCGCGCCTGCTCTCGCAGTAACCGCACAGGTGTTTATATAGGCTATATCTGGTTTTTCTTCGAGGGAAACCACTCTATTGCCTTCCTTGATGTGTTTTTGTTGTAAACAATTGGTATAAAATTGGTTAATTTTACACCCTAATGTGTCAAAAGATACTTTCATATCAACAATTTAGATGATTATAATCACTTGTCAATAGATGTTTTGCAAACATCAGTCGTTAGTCATGAGTCTGGTGTCTTAAGCCAAAAAAACCTCAAAAATCTAATAGGAACAACAAATCAAACAAACAGCGCAAATTTTTTAATTTTGTTTTTCTAAAATCTAATACCTACGACCTAAAACCTACGTTTACTCTTCCTCGCTTTTCGGGGCTTTCTCTGCGGAACACTTCTTTTTACCTTCTACGAGTAAGCCGGCAACAAAACCTATAGCAAGACTTATTAGTATAACTACTATTTTTGATACCTGGAAATTTTTTATAAAAACCAAGTTCATTGGTTCGGCGTTGCCTATAATAAAAATTAAAACGAGTATTAAAGCTATTCCCCATACAATAAGTTTTACTTTCATGGAAACCTCCTGATTTTAGTGAATTTAGTAA
>CAYWUC010000196.1:0-2101 GCA_964461395.1 uncultured bacterium | reverse complement strand
GTTTGACCGGTAAGAAAGAGAAAATCACCTTTTTCAATCGATAAATTAATATCTTTTAGAGCATACCAGCCCTTTTTGAATTTTTTGCTAACGTTTCTTATTTCAATCATTGCCTATGTTGCTTGTAAGATTATATTAACTGGTGGTTTTGTCAAGGTGTAATTAGGTGTTAGGTTTTGGGTTTTAGGTCTTAGGGATAAAACCACCCAAAGATGGAAGACTGGATTTAAAAAAATTAGAAAATGGAGAAAGTAAGAAATGATTAAAGGGGGAACTATTTTGCTATTTGGCAATATTTTTAAGACTCGAACCCTTGATACCTAAACTTTAATGAACTAAAACCGAATGCCAAAGACCTATTTCTTACATATAGAACATATAGTGTTGTTTTTACTAAGACCTAATACCTAAACCCTAAAACCTAAGATTCCTCTTGACAGTGACACGTGATTTGGTATATTCGTTACTGTAAACGCGGAAGTGGCGGAACCGGTAGACGCGCTGGGTTCAGGGTCCAGTGGTGAATAGCCGTGGGGGTTCGAATCCCCCCTTCCGCAGGTATTTTGTTTTCATATAGCATCCTATATGCTTCTAATAAAGCCTTAACCTGAAGTGGTGAATATTTGAATATCTGATCATCGAATTTCCCTCGATAATTACTTTTATACATTGCTTCGATCTCTTTTAACTTTTTTTTCAGGTCAATATAATTCTTTAGGAAAAATAATAAGAAACCTATCAATAAAACGATGACTGACGTCCATAATGGACTTAATCCCAAAGAATTTAGTATATTTTTTAATTCATCCATAGTTGTAGTAGTATCGTACTCTTTCAGAAAAAATATATCTATATATAAAAACACACCTTACGCCTAACCTTGAACTCAACTGCAAGTGGGAGGTATCCCAAGCTCATTGTTGAAATTGTTAAACAACTGAAATATTATAAAATTCTAGAAATCGCAACTGCCCACTTGTCAGCTGCAGCGATTTGTTATACGGACGCTTGCGCAATGTACTTCAAGCAGTTGGCCTCAGCCAACTGCAGCAACCTCTTATCTGATCGCAGTCAGGGCCCACCATCCATCCACCTCCCAGACCATCGACGTTTGAATTCAAGTTCTTCGTGATCCCGCCGAGCTCGGAGTTTCCAGGAATACAGCTCGTCGTGCCGCCGCTTCACGGCGTCATGAATATCATCGTGTAAAGCACACTTTAACAGGTCCCCCAAAACAGCCAGATCAGTAATTCCCTGTACAGCTCTTCGGCGAACATCAGGATCTGAATCGTCTCTTGTTATGCGAGCGAGCAATGCTTGGTTTGTTATCTTACACACCTCGGCAATACGTACCTCCCTGTTTGGGTTCCTCCATCTTCTATTCCAAACGCCACCCGGAAGAAATGGCTTCAGTATCAGATCCACAGAATACCGGAGCCCCTCAAGCGGGATGATAGCCAAGCCGAGAATAACAAACTGCGTAAAACAAACAATGAAGAACGCCGCGATCGCAAAAACAACTCCGACGATAAAACCTACACCGGATAGTGCCACCTTGCCTACAAAGCTGCCAGTCACAGCCCATAGACTGACATTGAGGCCAGTCACCATCGCCACCCATGTACTAAATAATTGAACCCACGGCGAGAGTATGCACGTTGTTAATACAAGCAGGCCCATAGCGAAAGCCGGAAGTGCAACGAACACAGGTGCTACGTATTCCCAGATGCTGTATTCGACCTCATCGACCATATCGTGAACGAAATGCGACACTTTATTATCAGGTACCATTGTCATTTCTGGCCTTTTGTAAAATTTCTTTGGGATGGTTCATTCGCGACCCCAAAGTTTTCTTACCGGTTAGCATAACATAGTCTATATGTACTAATATTAATCGTAGAAACTCCTTTGTTAAGCCGTATAAACTGATTTCAACGTCTCTGGTTAACTTCATATACATCAACATATTATTTATATATTACCTTAACTCCCATATTAGAATTATATGGAGAATTCAATTTTTGTCAATATAGGATTTTAGAGTCTGAGATACAGGTGGTAATTGGTGTTCGAAAAATCGTAAAAAATATCAGAAAAGGAC
>CAYWUC010000195.1:0-3567 GCA_964461395.1 uncultured bacterium | reverse complement strand
GACAATATCGCGTTACTAGCTTCCCGAACGCCGGTTAACAAAAAAGGATCATGCAGATTCGCAACCGAAGGAACAAGAAAAGAATCTATATCTAAGAAACCCCTGATGCTCAACAATTCTTTTATAATCAAATCAGGGTTATCGTTGCCAATCAATTTATCTGTCTTAAATTTCCACTTCATAATTAATATCGTATAATATTGCAAATCAGAGCTGTTAGCATTAAAAACATAAAGCCGTTTATCATAATATTATTTCACCAGCCATATCCGCTCCAATAACATCTGTCATCAAAGTGCGATAAATATTTCCTACTTTAAGTTCCTCTTTGCAAGGTGCGATCCAAACAACCGGGTCTATATCGGGCGCAGAAGATTTCATTCGCCCGTAATATTCGCCCTCCTCGATACCATCGATAAGTACTTCCCTTTTCTTTCCTATTAACTTTTCGCTTTTATTTCTCATTTTACTTTCAATTATAGATGAAATTGTTTCTATTCGCCTTTTTATTATTTCTTGCGGTAGGGGTTTCATAGAGAAAGACGTGCTTCCTTCTTCACCTGAATATTCAAAAACTCCAATATGGTCTATATCATTATCGTCGATAAAAGAGCAAAGCTCCTCGAAATCATCTTCTGTTTCAGAAGGAAAACCCACAATAAAAGTACTCCTTAGAGTAAAATCACCACTTTTGTCGACCGACTCTAAAAGTTTTTCAATCTGCTTTTTTCCGTATCCCCGGTTCATATCCGATAACACTGAATCGGAAACATGCTGCAGTGGAATATCAAGATAGTTTACCACATTAGGCGATTCCAATATTGTTTTCAAAAGTTCTTCTGAAACAAAAAGCGGGTGAAAATACATTAACCTTATCCATCCGGAAAAAATTCCGGCAATTTCCTTAATAACATCAGAAAAAGTAACATTATCAGGTAAATTTTTCCCCCAGGAAGTCGTATTTTGCCCGATAATAATAATTTCTTTAACGTTCTCGGGCAAATTCGAAACTTCTTCCTTAATGATACCGAATTCCTTTGAATGTGATACGCCTTTTAATTGTGGAATCACGCAGAAAGAACATTTAAAATCACACCCTTCCTGAATTTTTATATATCTATAATGAGATGGAGTAACATGTGAATTCTTATATAAGTTCCTACCTAAAAATCCAAGATTTGAATCGACTTCAGATTTACCGTTATTGATAATTTCAGTTATCTTTCCAATAGAACCTGTGCCCACAAGTAAATCGACTTCGTCCATAGATTCCAATAAATCTTCTCCATACCTTTGAGCCAGGCAGCCAATTAGTACAAAAGTCGCCTTTTTATTTTTTTCTCTCAGGGCCAATATTGTGTCTATAGATGCGGATACCGCTTCCTCGATAAAAGCGCATCCGTTAACGATTACGAAATCGGCTTCTTCCGGAAACTTTAGAAGGCTAAAACCTGAGTTTTCAAGTATATTTATTACAGCTTGGCTATCCGATTCATTTCTCGGACAGCCAAGCGTTTCCAAATAAAAAGTTTTCCCGATATCATTCACTTTTTACCGGAAAACACATCTTTCGGAGCTTTGGCTGCTTTAAGTATACCTAAAGCCGCCTGTACATATTCATCATCCGGAAGAGATACTTCATACCTTCCCTCAATTCCCCTTTTATTATAAGCGAGCCTGATCGCAAGACCTTTTTTTATTTCATCGAGAGAATTATTCCAGTTTTCTTCTGAAAAATTAACCGTTTTCTTCGAATCGCTCTCGACATAATTTTTAACTTTACCTATAAAATCGTCCCTCATTTCCTTAGTAAATGGTTCGGTGTACGGGTAACTTTCATAGTAAGCAATTACTTCCTTTATATCTGTCGAGTCCTTTTCTAAAGATTCTTTGACTTTTTTCTTGAATTTCATTAACATATCAGAAGTTACTGTTTCAGTTTTAGGATTATCCGCGAGATAGTCCACAATAAAATCGAATCCGTAACTATATATCTTTTCGTAAAAAGGCGAATATCTTACCTTCAGTATCGAATCCGGTACTATCCCTCCACCCCCTTTTACCTCTCTATGCATCTTTCCTCTCGTATGATACATCTTTGTGGTATCCTCTACTAATTCTCTATCGATACACCTTCCTGAGGGCGTGTGATACCTTGCTATTGTTAATTTAATCGCGTTCCCACCCGGCAGCGGGTATACTCTCTGAACCGAACCTTTGCCAAACGTCCTGGCACCAATCAAAAGACCTCGATCCCAATCCTGAATCGCTCCGGCTACAATCTCGGAACCACTGGCAGAGAAAGGACTAACTAAAACAACAAGAGGGTACCCGGAATAAGACCCATCTTCCGAAAGATAAGAATCCCGCGCGGATTTGGATTTACCTTCAGTATAGACAATTTCCTTACCCTTATCGACAAAAAACGAAGCTACTCTTGCCGCTCCGTCGAGAATGCCTCCCGGATTACCGCGTAAATCCAGAATAAATTTACCGGCACCAACATCAAGAAGTGAATCAAGAGCCGATTTAACTTCTCCGGGAGTGCTTCTACTAAAAGAATTAAGCACTATATATCCCACATCATTTTCAACCATTCCCGCGTATGGAACCGATTTAATTTTAATTATGGCTCTTGTTATCGTAAAATCTCTTTCGCTGTCTAACCCTTTTCTCGAAATAGTTATAGTAACATCGGTACCGGGCTTACCTCTCATAAGTGAAACGGCTTTACTTAATTTCATTTCTTTAGTAGACGTTCCTTCGATTTTGACAATTTTATCTCCCTGTATTAATCCCGCATCGTAAGCCGGAGTCCCTTCCATAGGAGACATAATTGTTATATAATCACCCCGCTTCGATATTCTTATGCCCAGACCTCCAAATTCACCTTCGGTGTCAACCATCAATTCTTCGTATTTGCTTTTATTTAAATATGCCGTGTGAATATCGAGACTATCCGTAATAGCTTCTATAGCGTAATCAAGCAAATCGGTAATATTTACTTCGTTAACATATTCTCCGTTTATAAGCTCTAAAACCCGCTCAATTGACTTAAAACCGGTAAAAACATTCCACGATGAATAAATAAAACCACTAAAAGCGAAAAAAACAAGAATAATCAAAAGACTATACTTTTTTTTCGTATTCATTAAAATCCTCCTCTAAAATCATTAAGATTTCTTTTTTTATCATCTCATGAATCTCATCTATAGTTCCTCGTGAATCTACCAAAACAATTCTAGCCGGATTCTTCTCGGCTAAATTAAGATATGATTGTCTAACCCTACGATGAAAATCAATATTTTCTTTTTCTATTCTATCCGGATTTGCAATTCTATCTTTAACAACTTCGGGATCGACATCTAGCAAAAAAGTCATATCCGGCTCCCTGCTGCTAAACAATTCCATACCCTTTATACGCACTATTTCTTCTTCTCTTATCCCTCTCCCGGCCATTTGATACGCAATCGTGGAATCAAAATGTCTATCCGAAATAACAATCTTTCCTTTCTTTAAATTTGGAAAAACAACCTCAACCAAATTTTCAGCTCTATCCGCGAGATA
>CAYWUC010000194.1:0-12621 GCA_964461395.1 uncultured bacterium | reverse complement strand
GTCCCCTACATTGCCTACTTTTAAGGGGTTTATATCTACCTCATCTATTTCCGGAAAATCCATAACCAATTGTGATAAACGCTGTAAACTTATTACTATAGCTTCTATATCCACGGGTTTCTGACCGCGTACTCCGGTAAGAAGCTTGTAAGTTTTTGTGCTTTCTATTAAATCTTTACACTCTTTGGCGGTAATGGGTGAGAGGGTAAAGCTTATATCTTTAAGAACTTCGACAAATATACCGCCAAGACCGAACATAAGCATAGGTCCAAACTGTGGGTCTTTCTTCATTCCCAAAATTACTTCTTTGCCGGTGGTGATCATTTCTTCTACCAGTACGCCTTTAATATTTACTTCGGGCATTTTCTTTTTAATTCTTAACATCATCAGGTCGAAAGCGTCTTCGACTTCGGTTGGGCTGCCGAGCCCAATTTTAACGCCACCTATATCGGATTTATGGAGTATGTCGGGACTAGATATTTTCATCGCTACCGGATAACGCATTTCATTTGCGAAACTAACTGCTTCCGCAGAAGTAGAGGCAAAATGTCCTTCAGGTATAGTCATACCGTATGATTCCATTATTGTTTTGGCGTCGAATTCACCTATTTCCAGAAGATTTCTCAAGCGATATGACTTTATAATCTTAATAACAGGATGTGTGTTTACGGCAAAACGTTCAATAATGCGAAGAGGTCTCGATTTATATTTGTTGTATTTTACCATTTCGAGCATTGCTCTCGCTGCTCTTTCGGGGACCGGATATTGCGGGATGTTGTTCTCTCGCAGGACTTTCAGGCCGTTTCTTACGGTATCTGCGCCCATAAAACAGGCAACTACGGGTTTCGAATATTTTTTTGAAATTTTCACTAATTCTTTCGCGATTCCGGAATCGTCTGTCATTTTTTGGGGTGTTAGAATGACGATTACTCCGTCTACGGAATTACTTTTGAGCGTTAGGTCGAGACTCTTACCATAGCGGGTCCTATCAGCGTCACCGAGGACATCAACGGGATTGTTTGCTGATGCCGAGGGAGGAAGGAGTTTAACAAGGCTTGACTTCGTTTTATCATCGATGTTAACTACTGTAAGGCCTGACATTTCCAGTGCATCCGACATCATTATTCCGGGTCCGCCCGCGTTAGTTATAATGGCTATGCGATTGCCTTTAGGTAGAGGCTGGTATGCCAGCGCTGTGCTTATATCGAATAGATGCTCTATAGATTGGGCTCTTATGACTCCCAATCTTCGAAAAGCACATTCATATGCCACATCCGAGCCTGCCAAACTTCCGGTGTGAGAAGAAGCCGCCTTTGCGCCAGCCTTGCTTCTACCCGATTTTAAAATAACAAGCGGTTTAATTTTACCGACCCTTTCCGCTATACGCATAAATTCCTGTCCACGTGAAATATCCTCCAGGTATGCGGCTATAACTTTTGTCTTTTTGTCGCCTTTTAGGTATTCAAAGAAATCTACTTCATCGATAGCTGCTTTATTTCCTATAGAAGCGATGAGAGAAAAACCTACTTTGTTTTCCTTTGCCCAATCCTGAATGGATGCAATTAGAGCTCCGGATTGAGAGATTAAAGCTATTCCTCCGGGTTCATCTATAGATTGACCAAATGCCGCGTTTAGTTTTTGCCAGGGATTTATTAATCCGAGGCAATTTGGTCCCATCATAGTAATCTTGGATAATTTAGCTTGTTTTACTAGTTCTTTCTGTGCTTTTCTCCCTTCTTCATCGGTTTCGCCGAAGCCTGAGGATATAACAATTGCGGCTTTTACATCTTTTTTTGAGCAATCCTTCATTATAGAAAGTACAATATCACGGTTTACAACAATTACAGCACAGTCGATACTCTCCGGAACATCAAGTAATGATGGATAACATTTAGTTCCGAGAATAGTTTTACTGTGCGGATTTATAGGATAAACAGGTCCTTCGAATTTTCCGTCAATTATATTTTTGAGTACTGCGTATCCCACTTTTTGCGGATTGCTCGATGCGCCTACAACCCCAATGGACTTAGGATATAATAAATTTTTAAAACTCATATTTATAATTTTTATATATCATTATCATTATTAAAATTAGAACCTTATGTTCATAAAAAACAACATTATGTATAGATCGTTTTTACATAGTTCAGATTAATTCATATTAATAGCAAATGCGATAATGTCAAGAATGAAAATAAGAAAAAATAAATATTTAATAAAATTCTAAAATTATTATCACCGCATAGACACAGTGGACGCAAATCCACACTAAGCAAACCAAAAACTGACCACAGTTGACAAAGATTAAAACAAGTTTCTTTGTTGTTTTTTTAGCTCGAAACATAAAACAATAATTCAACAATAAATCACAAAAGTTATATTTTTCTTGAAGTCTTGGAGCCTTAGTGGCTAATCATTTTATTTCTTTTGTAAGGAAATCCAATCATTTTAAGAATATTTTAATGATTGTAAGAGTTCCAAGCAATATTGTAACCCATCCTATGACTAATTTCATTTTTCTTTCTTGAATCTTTTTTACTGTGATGGCTGAAAGAGGTGTAGAAAGAACAGCGCCGATCAATAGTGGTAAAGCCAGAGTCCATTCTATATTACCTTTTAGCAGTAAGTAAAGAACAAAACCGACAAGGCATATAATCCCTTCAGCGAGAGAAGTAGCGCCTACGGCATTTTTTGCCCCTCTACCGGTTACAACCTGTCCTCCGGTAACAAGTGGACCATAACCCCCACCCGAAGCTCCTTTATTAAATCCGCTCAATAAAGCAATAATACTGAAATTTCGCCAGTTAAATTGAGAGGGCCTGTTAGTCTTAAATATAATATAAACTCCTATCAAGAAAATCATAAAACCAATATAGGATTTCAGAACTGCTTTGGGAACATTTATAGAAAAGAAGACCGCGGAAACGACACCTAAAATCCCCAAAATAACCAAAACATACGAGACCTTAGCGTCCTCTGAACGGGGAAGATAACCGAGAAAACGTAATCTACCGGTAATAATTTTGGAGTCTCTACCAAAATCAAAAGAAGCATTACCGAGTTTATGATGGAAAACTGCGGCTAATATTCCGGTCACGAATTCAGAGAAAAGGATCGCAGGGACTACCTGCAGGGGACTAAAACCCATGAGTAGAAGTAGGGGAGTTAAAGTTGTACCATAGCCCATGCCTAAAGAAGAATCTACGTACTCACAAATAAAAGCAAACAATGCATATAAAAGAACCACTGTAACCTCCTCTTTAATGAATATTTACACATATGATATTCGTTTTTAAAATTAACTATATTTAAAAGTTGTACTTTAGAGAGGCTTGTAAAACATTTTTTGTTGCCCAGGCATCGTCTCTCTTAACACAAACCCAAAAGTAGTCTTTTTCTCATTATATAAGCTTCCTGTTAATTGTTGTCGCCAAAGAACAATATAGCGCTCTCGTACTATAATCATACTATAATTGTAATATAGGATTTAATTTTGTCAAGGGGAGATTTGCCTATACCTGTACGTAAGTCTGTTCTTAATGTGAGTTTTGAAACAGATATAAATTAATTAGAAACTGGGTAATCGAGAATTTTATATTCGTGGAAAGATTTTGCAAGGGGATACTTTTGTAAAGGATAATTCGGAAGACGGAAAAGAAGTATAGGGTGAATTTACTAAAAAAGCCGCAGAAACCAATTTTTCTGCGGCTTTTTTAGTAATCGTCTTTATTTTTCTAGAATGCTAAACCAACAGAAATTCTGTTTATGATGTCGAATAGTTCGAATGCGCTATAGGAATAGTCGATCTTTGCGCCTCCTATATTCAAGCCGACTCCTAAATTCAATCCTTCCTGGGCGTATCTGAATTTGTATCCAGCACGGAGGAAAATCATATCAAGGTAACCGAGTTCTCCGCCAAGATGAAATTGTTCCTGCCAGTCACGAGGATGTAGCATTTCTGCGCCTATTTTAAAGGAATAATTTGGGTGTTCTTCCATCAAAAAATCAAGGGCATCTAAACCGATACCCAGCGAGAAGGTTAAGGGCATTTCGAAGCCGATTTGTTCATAAGTTACGCGTGGAGAAAAGTTTCTTACCGACATGCCAAAAGCGAAGCTCTTAAAGCCAGGATAAAAAAGTAGTCCGAAGTCATAGGATAGGGTAGAGATTTCATTATCTACAGTGTCGGTTTCGATTATGTTCCATCCTAATTGTTGGGCGACGTACTTAATCTGGGCTCCCACGGTAAACTTATCGGTGAATTCTCTTGCATAGCCTACGCCCGCACAGAATGCATTTATATCTAACGTGTCTGTATATTCAAAACCTTGGGCATTATCAATCACACGTGTCCCCTGTATTATACCATAATCAGGCGCTATTACACTAAAACCGAAATTTCCCCATACGCCACCATTTATTACGCCGGCTACGGAGATGTATTCGATGTCAGCGATCCACTCAGTTCTGCCGACAGCTAAATCGAAATTTTTGTCGATTTTTCCGATGCCGGAGGGATTATAAAAGAGCGCGTTAGCATCCTGTCCTAATACGGTGTAAGCTTCTCCCATTCCGCACGCCCGAGCCCCCGCGCCAACATCCAGAAATTTGCAGCCTGTCTGGGCAACCTTTTCCGCATAAGAATTGAGCGAAAGCATAAATATTAATAAAGATATTAAAACAATAAATTTCTTCATCTCTCTCATCCCCCTTATCTAACTATTACAAACTTACGGGTAACCCAGTCACCCGCAGGAATCTGTATATGAGCTATATATAAACCGCTCGCCGGTCGCTGGTTGTTGGTTGTAGTTAGATACCAAAAGTCCTGCCAGAAAGCGCTCCCGGAACCATCCGTATGTTGTATGGTTTTTACTAATTCTCCCGATTCGGTAAATATTCGGATAGTGCATTCGCCAGGTAGATTTTTGAATATTATTTTATGTTCACTTGCCGGGAATTGTTTATCTCTTACATTTAAAGGGTTGGGAACAATTACTACAGAATCTAGATTCGCTTTCGGAAAATCTGTTAATCTTGCCGCAAATGGTTCCTTTGTCATTGTTAACCATCTTCCGCTTTCTATCCCTGAGTTGCTTACGGCTGTAATACAGTAGTAATAATCGAAACCCGATGTGATACCTTCAGTGTCATTAAAACTTTCTTCGTCAGGGCCTAAAGAATCGATCATTTCCCAATCACCTGTGATGGTACTATCGGCGGCCATAGCGAATCTGGTTCCGCCTTGAGCTCTGTAGATTTTAAAACCCGCGAGGTTAGATGACTTATAACCAGCTTCGTAACTCCAGCTTAGTTCTATGGCATCTGGTCGGGACCAAACTTCAAAAACCGAAGGAGGTGCGGGTGAAGCGGGTATGTTGTAATTCTGATTAAAGTTTCTTTGAGCGTTCATCCCGCTTATAAAAAGAGAATCTCTACCGGTTGCTACCACATAATCTTTAGCCATAGCATTCAATCCTCCGCCTCGCCATATTGTCGCTGGATCGATTTCTCCATATATTTCAGCTACCGGATCTCTTCTTTCATATTCCTCGCGTATCTCGGCCGAATCCATCTCCGCAAGCCATTCGTAATTACGGGCATTGCCCTCCGCGTACATCTTACCCATCAAATAAGCATTTTTGGGGTTGATAGATCCAACTGCAACCGCGTAGACAAATCTTAAAGTGTCTTCAAATGCCATATTGTAAGGACCTATAGAGAATTTCGGTTGGGTGCTGAAATCATAATATGGTAGTGATCTGGCTTCATAGTGTCCGAGATTGGGGTCATTTTCTTGTATTCTATCCTGAGGTATATCATACCAGGTTTTAGCACCCGTGGCTGTGGTATCGTATACATCGTAAATAAGATTCATATGTTGCGCGGCATCATTTTCTGGAAGTGTTGTGTCTTCATACCCCCATATACCTTTTCTCATACAGCGGTAAGGGACCCTGAAGTCGGAAGTGTCCACCAAATCTTGTAAATAAGATAACTCAGTACCAAAAGACTCTATGGTGCTGTACATACTTGGTTGAGCAGGGTCGTTACTCGCCGCAATATCACTAATCGGAAAAGTTTGCGGAACACTCGTATTTTTTGGCGCGAATAAAGTTATATGTCCGGGCCAACGGGTACCATTAATACTGTCAGGGTCACCACCCCACGCTATTTCACATTTCCCTCCATAACAGTCATAATCATGTCCTGCCTTTCGGGAGAGCGCATAGTAACTCATTCTAAGAGAATCATCATCCTGGGGGTAGGAAAGTCTTGTGTCTTGATCTTCCGTTACTCCACACCAGCTTCCGTACGGGAACATCCCTCCGTTTGGAATTCCTTCGTAATGTTTCATTATTACTACCGAATCCAAAGATTGCCCAGGTAGTTCAATATCATCGTCCGTATCCGTGTTACCCGTATTTATAAAAGTTAAATCCCATACAACATAATCGTCATGGTCAGGTTGGCTCCATGCCAGGTTTCTTTGATAAACATCTAAACCATTAGAAAGCCTGTAATGACATTCGACCATTATATCCGCGGTTCCCCACATTTTTTCGGGAGCTATTTCATCCCCTAAAGTAGGAAAAGGCTTTTCTACATGCATTCCGTCGATTATTATTTGTGGTGGTGGATATCTGTAATATCTGTGTATGGTATAACCTATCTCATCCGGAACTGTAAATTGATATGGGTCTCCGGGTCCGAAAGATCTTCCGTTGCAATGTCCGGTGATGTAATAAGGCCAGAATTTGTCGGTTATATCTGTCCAGTTTCGGTGTCCAACCAGCGTCCCGGCATTCCGCATAATTCCACCCGGCATATAGGTAGTAGTTTCTACATAATCCCACAAAGTAACCAGTGAACCTCTGGGATAAATAACATGACTCATAGGTTTATTGGTGGTACTCTGTATACCATCATCAAAAATTACGGTTTCTATTTTTCCCACATCGATACTCTTGCCTACTTGAGCATATGTGGTGTTTGCGAGAAAAAATGTAAGTAAGAATATCAATAATTTTCTTTGTTTCATTTTCAATAACCTCCTTTTCCTCTAAAAACTGAACCTTATTCCAAACTGTACATATCTGGGATCTAAGTACCAGAGGAATTCTCTATTCGGATTATTTATATATGGTTTATCTTCACTTTGCAGATCTCCAATTTGATCCGGTTCTTCACCATCTGCCGGAGGATTAAATCTCGGATCGCTAAAGTATGGTTCTTCATTATACATCTCAAGATGAAGAGATTCCAAATAATCGTTTTTATCATTGTTGAATGCTTGCTGGTGGAGTTCCTGCCAGTCAAAAAGATTGTGTACGTCAAAGATTAGAGTAAAAGCTGTTCCCGCGATTGAAAGATTTTTACTTATACTCATATCCAGGTTGCGTTGGTTTTCCCATTGGATATTGTTTTGTAGAATATAAGATAGTTCTTGTGATCCTCCTCCAAAGGGATTCCAGGTTTCATAATAGCCTGCTTTCCAGCTGTACATGAAAGAAAGGTTATAACCTCCTAATAGTATTCCCCAGTCCAGCGGTGCTTTTAAAGTAGCCTGAGCTCGCCACACCGGTTGAGGAACGGGCTCTGTCTGTTCTGGTTCTGAAACGCCCATTTTAGCTTCATCTACAGGGTAACCGTAGTGTTCTTCTCTTCCGGTTTTTCCTTCGCTGTTTACTCTGAAGTCGTATATAACCCAGCCGGTAAAAAATCTTCCATGGGGTTTCCTTAACTCTAACTCGAAGCCCCGTGTATCACTGTATTTCAAATTCTCGTATGTAATATAGTCGATAGTTCTATTAATATTATTATTTGTATAACTAACCGCGGCATATTCGTTATCGTTGTCTTTATAATAGCCGGTAACTCTTGCTAAATAAGTGTTAGCTATACTGCTCTCAAATCCAACCTCATAGGAAATGGTTCTTTCCATGTCCAACCGGGGATTTCCGATAAATTGAAGCGGTTCGACATCTCTACCCCAGGAGATTTTGTATCTATATGAGTTTGGTGCTAGAGAATAAAAATGTCCGTAGTTAAAGAATAACTTGCTGTTTTCTAAGAAAGGAAAGGAAATTCCCACGCGGGGACTTACTTTTAACTGGGCGTTTACGTCTTCTACCATAGAATCTTGTTCGAACAACTGGTCTTTAAGGTTCTTGTTGTAATAAGTTGAGTAAACATGATTGCTGTCTCTGGATGGCCACTCGGTATTTGGATCCGCGTAATCAAGGCGTAAACCAATGTTGGCAAACATCCCTTCAAATTCAATTTTGTCCTGAATATAAGAACTGGCAAGTATGGGATCCGAATCATATCTGACCAGGTAAGCACTTCCCAGGGAGTCTTCATTTCCCTCTTCTGGCCAATTAAACCCTTCGGCTATTACATAATATTCGTGATTTTCCGCATAGTTAACTTCGAGACCTGTTTTTAGCTGGTTGTACTTATTCATCTGAGAAGTTAGATCAAACTTTACATCATAACTTTGGGACCAGGATTGATTGAAAGTACCGCAGTTTTGAGCACCTCCAAAAACCGTGGTACCCTCTACCCCAAGGACACGGCCGGATTCCCAGTGATCTCCTTCCCAACTGGGATAAAGAAAGCCGTATGGTAGGTTATTGCCCGTATATTTATATAAATAATCTTGATCCGTATAATAATCGCCAAATTCATCTGTCGCGTCCGCAAACCATATCAGAACAGTATCGTGCATCGCTAAGGGTACATCATGCCAGAAATTGGCTTCGTTACCGGAACGTAGGTATGTTAATCTGACATCGTAAAAAGTATTTTCACTCAATGCGTGTTGTAGTGTAAAACCGCCCATTTTAGAAGTAATGTCAAAGGGTGTAAGCGAGTTTGGATTGAAAAGGTTCACCGGGTCGGATCTGATCTTATCGCTGCCATGATATATCCCGTCCCATTCACCATGTGTTTGTAGCATGTCATAAGGGCTTCTAAGGTAAACCTGTCCGATATTCGCTTTATTTCCGCCAGTGCCATAAGTTTCTCCTATAGACCACGGGCTGAGGGAATTGATTTCTGAGTAAGCACCCCTGAGGTTTATTTTAACATTACCGAAGCGTGAAGTTAGTTTAAGACTTGTCGAACTCTCTTTGAAGTATTCTCTGCTATCCGGAAGAGGAAACGCTTCATTATGGTTTCTGTGTGAAACAAAAAAAGTCATATCCCCTAAGTAGTTTCCTAAAAGCGGAACAGGTCCTCCAAAGCCTACATCGAGAGTCCAGTCGGGTGAATCGCCATAGGATCCGATTCTCGGTTGATCTTCGGGAATCTCATAAGGTTCCCTTGTAAAGCCTGTCAACTCATAGTTGGTATCTCCATCCTCGACTGTTATATCCCAGACAGGAATATAGGCGGAATCATGACTGTAGATAGTAAAGAGAGATTCCGCGTTGGGTAAGAGTGAATCTCCCTCGGTATTGATTCGACGCATCCAGATAAATTGATTGCGTAAATCTTCAGCTGTAGTCGGTCTGCCCGTGGCTTCTCCTTCCCATCCTCTCCAAGACTGTCCGGTATGGTTTTTTAGCTTCAACGTGTCATAAAACGGACTCTCAGGATCGCCCCATACGTTAGCCGGACCCTTCCAGCAGACACTATCTAATCTGTAAACAGTATCAAGTCCAAGAGTTTCTTCTGTGAAAAAATCCACATTCCATTCTACACCCGTGTCTAATTTATTCCATAAATAGACTTCGTTGTAATAATTATCAGGATCGAAAATAGATGCTCCGCTATGCTTTTGATATCCGGGAGTGTATCTTAATTCGAATGAACCGCTGTACTTATCGGAGGAACCTTCTCTTGTGACTACGTTAATCGCTCCGGCACGAACGTTTCCGTATTCCGCGTTAAATCCCCCCTTTATTAAACTAATTTCTTTTATTTCGCTGAGGTTAGGCATCATAATGGGTTCATTTTTTCTCGCGTCGACAAGCAATAATCCATCTGCCATTAACTTGGTATCTTCTAGACCGCTGCCCCTTACGCTCCAGCCGTCTATACCGGCTTGTAAGTTAAGAAATTGAGCCACGTCTGTGATTAGAGGAATTGCCTCTATTTCAGTTCTTTCGGCGGAGAAGGAACTGCTGGCAAGATCCATCCTAATAACTTCCCTCTCAGCCTGGACGGTTACGCCTTCCCCCTCTACAACGGTCGTTTCCAATTCGAAATTAAGCGGAGTGGTATGTTCTGAGCTAACTCTGACTCCTGTTTTAGTAACACTTTTATATCCCATCATTTTTGCCTGTACGTCATAGTTTCCCGGCCCTAATCTGATTATATAGAAATAACCGTCTACATCACAGGCGGCTCCCATCGAAGTGCCTACTACCAGAACATTGGCACCCGGTAAAGGTTCACCTGTTCTGGCATCTGTAACCACCCCGGCGATCTTTCCGGTAACCGCGGCTTCAGCGTCCCGGGTAACTGTAAAGGAAGTTACTAATACAAGTAAGCCGTATAGAATACCCCTTAGTAACAACCTTTTTACCTTTCCTATCCTTTTCATCAAGACCTCCTTTTTATTTAAGGTTAAGATATATGAAAAAAGTTAAAATCAAAGATTGGAATGTGAAATAGTCATCAAAGATTTTTGATTTGCTCAATCTTAAATATTCGAAATATTCTGGGTAAAGGGACATTTTCACACACTCCTTGTCATATTCCGTTACATTATAGATTTAAATAAATTTGGTTTAATATACACTAATATAAAATCCTCTGAAATTTACTTTTAATTTTGTAGCTTAAAATATCACTTGATGTATGGGTTTCCCTGTATTTGTTAATCAGGATTTGTATTATCCCAAAATCAATAAGATTAGATTTGGACCAAGTTTTATTAATTAATTCTTGTATTAACATCCATAATTATTTTAATAATAACTCAATAAATGTCAAGGGGAAAAATTCGCTGCTTATTGTGAAATTTAAACTAAAATTACCGTTTTTTTTAATTTAAATATAAGAAGTTTGAAGATAAAAAATAGTGGATGTTTTTGTGGAGTAAGTGTTTATCGTAAGAGTTTGTTTTGTGTAATATTTTTTCAGTCATAGAAGCTATTCGATTTTATAGGGTGGGGGAAGGTGCCAATATCTTTAAAATCTTATTTTACTGCCGTGTGCCCAAACTATCCCTATTTTCAAAGATAAACCCCTTGACAAAATGTTAGGGGTTTTATATTATATTAATTAAAGGTTTTCTGTTTTAGGAATGATAGCCGTACAGCTCAGCTATAATAGCATGAGATTAACGGTAATATGAAAAGGAATTGCTAAGATAGATTTAACTACGTAAATTAAGGAGGGTCGATATGAGAAAGTTTTTAGTATTATTTTTTGTTCTTATGTTAATGTTTTCCTTAGAAACAATTTCAAAAGACGCGTTTAGTTTTGAGGCCAAGGAGTACCCGGATAGTATTATTCCCCCAGGTTATGAAGGTATGGCACCCTTTATAACAGGCTATAGAGACAGTAAACCGGAAGATTTTTCTATTGTGGAGGGTGAAAAATCGTACCATGGTACTCATTCGATACAGATGTGTATGACTCATACAGGTACAAGGTGGAATATCATGGCTAAGAACCTGCGTGAAGGTAGTCAGCCTGAGAACCTGGATACAACTTTTTTGCATGAATTATATTATGGAGATACTCTGTTCTATCACGTTTATGTTCCCTGGAGTGCTGATGGTGTTATCGATAGTATTTTTATCATGGTGAGAAACACAAATTGGAATCAGGATGTTCACACAATCTATCATGCTTCAGATTTGCACTATGGTAGATGGAATGTATTAAAAGACGGGATTTCAGATACTTGCCAAACTGGATGGGGCGACGGGCCGTTTGATTTGCCTCTTATTCAAAGCGATTTCGAAATACATACAAACCCAGAAGTGAATCCGCCAGCATGTACACTGTACATCGATGCTATCAGTTCAAAAGGTAGAGTTCCCAGTAAATATATTGATACGACCGGACAGGCGGGAATCGATATGCCGGGACCGGGTGATGGTTTAGTCAGTATTGCGAAATCTTCGATTAACTGCATTGAGTACGCGCTCGGCGCTAGTGTGCCAGTAATGTTGAAGTTTTATGATCTAACCGGCAGCAAAAAATTAGAGATACCAGTTGGATTTCAACCTGCGGGCTCTTACAAATTCCCTGTAGATTTATCCCCGGGCGTTTATTTCGCGGAAATTTCTACTGACAAAGAATCTAAAATAGGTAAGGTTATCTGTTTTAAATAATAGTTTATAATTCTTTAATTATTGGAAAAAGGGGAAGTTAACTTCCCCTTTTTTCTTTTTATATAAATGTAAAATTGGTTAGTAGGATTTAAAGATAACCTAATTTTTCAAGGCGTTTTTTAATTAGTTTTACTTCTTCAGAAGAAAGATCTTCCGCATCTGATTTCCTGAGTGCCGCAAGGTCTCTTAGTACATAAACAACGAATTCGTTCACACTGCTGAAACCTGTTTTTTTAATTATTTTCTTTAGTTTATTGTAAAGTGGTCTCGGTATTTTTAAGGTTACCTTATCGCTTTTCATACTTATATTGTAAGCTTTAATCTG
>CAYWUC010000193.1:0-3415 GCA_964461395.1 uncultured bacterium | reverse complement strand
CGCTATTGCCGACGCGTTTTCAGATTCTCTCGGAATACATATCTCAGAAGAATCGGAAAACATACATACTCCTAAAGAAATCTGGGAATCAACTCTATATACTTTCTTGAGTAAATTTATTTTCGGTATAACTTTTGTAATACCTGTTATTATATTTGAGCTTCATCTAGCAATTATCATTGCCGGAATATGGGGTATCCTTCTTCTTGGTGTTTTCAGTTTTTATATCGCAAAAAACGAAGGGGCTACTCCCTGGAAAGTGATATCCGAACATATTTTTGTAGCTCTGATTGTTATATTAATAACTCATTATACCGGTGTATTAATCAGAAATTTCTTTATGGAATAGCCACCTCACCAGCTTTTTTACATGTAGAACATAAACCGTTAGATCGTTAGGACGTCAGATGGTTCAGAAATACCGAACCAAAGTATATATGCTACTTTTTTTGTGTTGTGGGGGGATAAAACAACATAATTTTTCTTTTTCTCCGTGTCCTCTGTGACTCTGTGTGAGATTTTTTTATCCGTACCTATCAGTATAAATCTGTGGCTATTAATCTAGTCTTCAAAAAGAAAAATTCCTTTCTTTAAAAACCTTTATACATGCTTTAACCACGGCAGGGGCAAAAAGTATCCCACTGGACTCTTCTATTTCCTTTAATGCAGATTCAATACCCAGAGCTGCCCTATAAGGTCTCTTGGAACTCATGGATTCGAAGACATCAGAAAGTCCCAAAATCTGAGCTTCTACGAGAATATCTTTACTTGAGATGGCATCCGGATATCCCGAACCATCAATTCTTTCATGATGTTGAAGCACTATTTCAGGAACCGGACCAGGAAAATCGATCGATTTCAATATCTCATAACCAATTCTCGGATGAGTTTTTATGAGACCCATTTCTACCTTATTCAAACTATAGGGTTTATTCAATATCTCCGCCGGAACATGTATTTTGCCAATGTCATGGAGTAAACTGGCAAATCTTAAATCCTCCAATCTTTCTTCAGATAATCCCAGTTCTTTTCCTATAGCTAACGCTAACTGTGCCACTCTATTCTGGTGTCCGGCTGTATAGGGGTCTTTTTTTTCTATAATTGAAGATAATGCCTGTACAGTTCCTTCTAACGCCTTCTGCATTTTTTGAAAACTTTCGCTTAACTGATCGTCGTACGCCTTTCTTTCCAAAGCATTAGCAAAAATCTGTCCTGTAATTTTTAGAATATATACAATTTCATCCGACCAATGTTTTTCTTCTTCAAGGGAATCGAAACCAATACAACCAATCACAGAACCACTGGAAACCAGAGGGGTAAGAAGAAGAGATTTTATTCCGACAGATAACATCAACCTTTTTTCTTTTTCCGCTTCAGGAGGTAATTTATTAACGCTTGCTATATAAATGCTTTCAGCTTTCGATATTTTTTTAGCAGCCCAACCGAGCTTTTCCAATATATTTTGCACCGGAATTTCAACTTTTTGTTTGATTCCATTCGCGTACCACACATATTCATTGTCTATCTCAGTTCCGTCAGCAGAAAACTGCAAAAGATAACACCGGTCGACATCTGCGAAAGTCCCTATTTGCCACAAAGCTCTTTCTATTTCTGTTGAAATTTTATCCGGGGTAAGATTTATGAATTTGGTAGAAATATCTAAAACCATATTTTCGAATCTGGCTTTATATTCCAACGCTTTTCCGAATTCTTTTCTTTCTTTTTCTTCTTCATTAGTATGCAAAGCAAACGAAATATCTTCTGCTACTTCTTTAAATAAAGAAATTTCTTCTTTTCCATCGATAATATCAAAAGGTAAAGATACTCCCATTATTCCAAACGTCGAACTTGCGTGATGAAGTCGCGTAACCATAAATTTACCCGAACATAGAGATTTACAGAACAGAGGAGCCTTTGTTGTATCAGAGATTACTTCATTGCAACCCAGAATATGAACCTTTGACGATTTCAATACTTTAATAAACGGATTAGATTCCGACTTTTCTTCCACTGTTTGAAGGATTAAAGCTAGGTCCTCTCCCAACCCCTCTCCAGCGTAAAAATTCACAGAGCCTTCCCGGTCAAGAAGTACAATCCACGCGCATTCGTAACCCTTAATCTCAACAAAAGCTTCACAGCTTTTTTGTATTAAAGAGTTAACTTCTTGCCTTTTAGAAATAATCTTGTTTATACTTCTTATAGTTCTGAGAACCCTGTTTAGACGCTCAGCTCTTTCCTTTTCTCTCACACGTTTTGTAAAATCACGCGAGATTTCAAATATTCCCGCAAAATTTCCGTTTTTATCGTATCTTGGTATTTTCGTTTCCGAAACCCATTTTTCTTCCCCATCAGAAGTAATAATCTTTTCTTCTCTTTCTATCATAGGTGTTCCGGTTGCCATTATATTCTTTTCTTCTTCAAGATGTTTTTTTGCGACCTCTTCAGGGAATAAATCGAATTCGGTTTTTCCTATTACTTCTTCTTTCTTTTTGCCCAATGCTTTTACCGCTGATTCACTAACCTCGACAAATCTGCCTTTTTCATCCTTAACATGAATACGATGCGGAATATACTTCAAAAGTATTTCCAAAAGATTTATATTAGGAATATTTTTTTTCGGGTTCTTCTTTTCCGTTATATTTGATTTTTCTAGATTTTTGTTCTTCGTATTTTTATCTTTCATATAAAACCAATCGTGGCTCCAATCTTAAAACTTATCTATCAAGTTATAACTTTTTTAACTCCGGCAATTTTTGTTTTTAAAGCTTTCTCGACAAAACCTTTTAACGTCATTTGAGCCATAGGACATCCACCACAAGCACCGGTAAGTTTTACTTTAACGACACCGTCATCAGAAACACTCAACAATTTTACGTCTCCTCCATGGCTTTTAAGGTAAGGCTTAATATCGTTATTTAAAACTTTCTTTACTTCTTCTTCCAAATTTTCCTCCCTTTCTAATTAAGTTGATATTATTTAGTATAATAATTATTTCAACTCAAGTCAAGGGAATCTTCGAATCAGTATATCATCAGCATTACGATTTAGGATTTAGAATATGAATTTAGTTAAAAACAAAAACTACAGTTTCTACATGTTCTACATGTGAATATTTTGGTCGGGTTAGGTAAAACAACAAAAAATCTTATGTTTAGTTTCTTGACAGAATCAAATTTTTCGTTATAGTTGTTCTATTCTCAAAATAAATGGGAGGAAAGATATGAGAATTTGTGTCGTAGGTACCGGATACGTTGGTTTGGTGGTCGGAACAGGACTCGCCGAAACCGGGAATAAAGTATATTGTGTCGATAAAGATCAAAACAAAATAGAACAACTAAAAAAAGGGATAATCCCTATTTATGAACCCGGTCTGGAAGAATTGGTCAAGAGAAATCATAAAGAAAAACGCCTTTTT
>CAYWUC010000192.1:0-4977 GCA_964461395.1 uncultured bacterium | reverse complement strand
GCCACAAACCACAGATAGTAACTGAATAAATATAGGTCTTTGTTTCTAACGATCTGATAGAATATCCATAGAGCGAAAAGTCCGGAAAGGAAAGCGGATATGCCTCCCGTAACTAGATTGTGTATATCTATTGTGGTTTCGTAAATATCGGGAATATTAATTATAAGAGCTCCTAAAAGAGCGGGTATAGCGAGAATGAACGAGAATTCGAATGCTTTCTTTCGGTTTAACCCTAGTAAAAGCGCTGTAGCAATTGTAATACCCGAACGGGAAATTCCCGGAGTGAGAGCGATAGCTTGTGCGACTCCGATAACAAAAGCCATTTTTAAATCGATGTTTTCTTTGTTTTCTTTTGAATTTCTACTCAAGAAAAGGATTAAACCGGTTAAAGAAAGAGTTGCTGTAACCAGCAAATAATTGCTAAATAATGATTGTATCTCATTTTTGAAAAGTACGCCTATAAGAGCTATTGGTATTGTTCCGACAATTATTAAAGAGATTTTTTCTTTAGTGGTGTACTCAAATATTTTTCTTCTGAAAAATATAATTATTGCTAAAAGCGTCGCGAAATGGAGTATAACCTCCATGACAACGCCTTCACTCTGTAAATACATCCAATGTTTTAAGATAACCAGATGCCCGGAACTTGATACAGGTAGAAATTCGGTTAGTCCCTGGATAATTCCTAAAAGCAAATATTTCATTGGAGCTTACTCAGGATTAAAGATATGAAACCCGGTAAAATTAATATTTTTAAAATTCTCTGCGTATTGGCGAACCAAATGGGATTAGTGCTTGCTCTTTTTATCAGAATTAGAACGGGAAATACTATCCCAGGTATAGAACATGCAGCAAAAAGTTTACCAAAGACAAAAGAGCTTGCTAAAATCCACACTATAAGGACCCACAGGACAAAAATCGCCAGATGTATGGTTCGTCTTATTCCAAATATAACCGGAAAAGTAAGTAACCCCGCTTTCCTGTCCCCTATAAGATCTTCTCCGTCTTTCAATATTTCCCTTGGAAAACTTATCCAAAATATCAAAGAAGCGGGCAAAACCGAATTTTTGAGGTTAAGAAAAGCAGCAGAAGCTATGGCTCCGACAATCAATGTCATAGAGAGTAGTAAAGCCACCGCTATATTGCCGATTAAAGGCCGATTTTTCAAGAAAGGAGTATATATGACAAGCAGGAAAGTGGAGGCTAATCCGATTGTTAATAAGTTCCAATCGATACACAAAAATATGATATTACCAACTATAAAAAGTAAGATTGCAATTTGTAGCACTTTCTTTTTTGTTAGTTTCCCGGAGGGAATTAACCTGTCTGGTTTGTTGATAGCGTCAGCGGTGACATCGAAATAATCGTTTATTAAATTTCCGGCGACGGTAATTAGAATTACGGAGAAAGCCGCCAGGTAAACGTGAATACCTATAAAAGCAGGAGTAAGAAAGCCTCCGAGTATTACAACCCCCCCCGCGGTTAAAGCATTAAGAATCCTCATAATTCAAACTCTGACCATATTTTTTTGTTTTTTGTAACAAAATAACACATTTAAAAGCTCTTTGCCTCTATTGGAAATAAAATATCAAAAATTAAAAAGCAAAATTATCCCTCCCACTCTCCATAAAAACTAAAAACATATTTGTGCTATTTGTGTGATTTTTGTTTCTTTGTTTTTTTATTTTTTAACTTTGCATTGTATTTTTGCATTTTGATATTTGATTTTTACATTATTATGAGACTTTTGACCCGGTGGGAATATCGCTATCAGGGGAGATAATCGACAATTTATCTCCGCTGCTTGCTGCAAGGAGCATGCCCTCTGAGGTAACTCCGCGTATGGTTGCCGGCTCTAAATTAGTTATCACAACTATTTTTTTATCCTGCAGCTCTTCGGGAGAATATTTTTGTTTAATTCCCGCCACTATGGTTCTCTTTTCTCCGGTATCGACTGTAAGTTTATAAAGTTTATCTGCACCTTCTACATCTTCTATCTTTTCAATTTTTCCTACTTTTAGACCCATTTGGATAAAATCGTCTATTGTAACATGAGACATTTTTAACCTCCTCAACTGTTTGTCTATCTCTTCATCCTCGATTTTTGTATATAAGGCTTCAATTTTACCGATTTTATGTTTATCAGGGAGTTCTATACTTTTAAGTTTATCCCATTTTTTTTCTTCTAAATCAAGCATTTTAAGTATTTTTTCTGCACTGAAAGGGATAAAGAGCTTCCCTATAGTAGCAAGCACATGAATTAAGTGAGTGCATAGATATATTGTAGTAGCCATTCTTTCCCGGTTGTTTTTTCTGCTTTCCCATGGCTTCATTTGGTCATAATATCTGTTACCTGTTGCGCTGATTTGCATCCACAATTTTATTGCCTGACGGAATTTGAATTTAGAAAGAGAATTATCCACTTCATCCACCAGAGAATCTATTTCGAATAACATTTTTTTATCTTCTTTTGTCAATTGTCCCGGCGCGGGAATGATACTTTCGCTATATTTATCGATAAATTTAAGAGTCCTGTTTACAAAATTTCCAAGGTTATTTATGAGTTCCTGGTTAACTCTTTCCTGGAATTCTTTCCATTTAAATTCCGAGTCTCTTGTTTCCGGCATTATTCTACAGAGGTAATATCTGAGAAAATCGGGGGGAAAAGACTTTAGGTATTCATGTAGCCATATAGCCCAATTTCTGCTTGTAGAGATTTGTCTTCCTTCAAGATTTAAATATTCGTTAGCAGGTATTTCATCAGGCAAAGTAAATTCTCCGGTTCCCATAATTATCGCAGGCCAGATTATACCATGAAAAACAATGTTGTCTTTACCGATAAAGTGAACTAAGCGAGTTTCGGGATCTTTCCAGTATTTTTCCCATTTATCGGGTTCTCCTGTTTTTTCCGCCCATTCGATTGTTGAAGAAATATATCCAAGGGGAGCATCGAACCATACATAGAGAACCTTATTACGAGGTGCATCCTCTAATGGAACCGGTATTCCCCATGTGAGATCTCTTGTGATGGGACGTGGACGTAGGCCCTCTTTCAACCAGCCTTTGAGATAACTTTTTACGTTCTTTCTCCATTTCTTTTGTTCTATCCATTTTTCAAGCTTGTCTTGAAATTGATCAAGCAAAAGATACCAGTGTTTTGTTTCTTTTTTTATTGGTGTCGATCCGCATAATTTGCATACAGGATTTATTAATTGATCTGCCTCTAGCCAGCTACCACATTCGTCGCAGGAGTCTCCTCTGGCTTCTTCAAAATTACAATATGGGCATTTTCCTTCAACATATCTGTCGGGGAGGAATTTACGGCAGTTTTCACAGTAAAATTCTTTGGTAGTTTTTGACTTTATAAATCCTTTTTCGTACAACTCGAGGAAAATTTTCTGTGATAAGTCATGATGTATTTGTCTTGACGTACCTGAAAAATTGTCGAATTCGACGCCTAGCTTCTTTAAAGATTCTTTGATATTGTTATGATAACGTTCTACTAATTTTTTGGGAGAAATTCCTTCTTTTTCCGCGGAAATTGTTATCGGAACACCGTTTTCATCTGTACCGCAAATGTAAATTACATCTTCTTCTTTTTTTCTTAAAAACCGCGTGTAAATATCGGCTGGCAAGTAAACCCCCGCGAGATGTCCAATATGTATAGGTACATTTGCGTAATGCAGTGCTCCGGTTAATATTGTTTTATTTTTGTCTGTATTCTTACCCACGAATTTCCTTTTCTTTTTATTTCTTCTATAGATAGTTCTTCTTGGGTTTCATCCGGATGGGAAACTGTTACAATCCCGGTTAACATATTTCTGTGAAGTACTTTACTTTCTCCTTTTTCTGTTTTTATCTTGTTATCCCTTTCGGGAAATTCTCGACTAACAGTATCATAAAAATTATGTTCAAATTGTAAACAACATAGCAATCTTCCGCAAAGGCCTGAAATTTTCGAAGGACTAATATATATATCTTGCGTTCTCGCGGTTTCAAGCTTTACTCTTGGTTTCTCTGCCAGGAACGCATTGCAACAAAGAGCATTCCCGCATAAACCTAATCCTCCCATAAACCCGGCATAATCTCTTACTCCTATATGCCTGAGTTCTATTATACAATTAAATTTCTTCTTTAGATCTCTGACAAGATCTCTGAAATCTACTCTGTTATCTGCGAGGAAATAAAACTTATATCTCTTACTATTCCATTCCTTGTCTACTCCGACTACTTTCATTTCAAGTTTGTGGTCCTTGATTCTTTGTTTGCAAAAAGCAAGAGCGTTCTTTTCATCTTCAGCAAGCTCTTGTACTTTTTCTTTTTCCCTATCGTAAATGAGATGCAATACTTTGCCTTCCGGTTGTACTTTACGATGAATCTTTCCTCCCGCTTTGCCTACAAAACGTTCATTTTTTATCTCGCATAAAATCAATTCTCCGTTTTTCAGCGTAAACTCTGATTCCATTGGATATTTTACTCCGTGAAATTTTATAAAATATAACATCAGATTTTTAAAAGAAGGTAAAAGATTATTTTTTCCGGTCCCATGTTCGAATAATAGTATCTGTAAGCTTTCTTAAGGATATTCAATAAACGCCAGGCTTTGGAAAATTCTATATCACCGTTTTTATATTTGCTCTCTATGCTTTTTTGTAAATACTGAAGAAGGAATTCTATTTTCCAGTCTTTTTTTAATTTTTCCGACCAATTTCTTATGCGTGATTTTGGCGGAAGCTTAAAAAAAGTATCTTCTATTTCTTTTTCCAATGTTTTTTCTGAATTAACAAATAAAGTTTCTTCTATTCCTCTGCCGAAACGTTTTATAGAATGATCCTGTAGGATTTCTTTCTGTAGCTCTATAGAAAGAGGGTCGAATTTTATAATGCGGCTTCTGGATATTATTGTGTCAGGTAAAATATGTTTCTCCGTTGTTATTAAAATAAAAATAACATTTTCAGGAGGTTCTTCGAGTATTTT
>CAYWUC010000191.1:0-9911 GCA_964461395.1 uncultured bacterium | reverse complement strand
AGAAAGCCGGTTTTTCATCATCTCTGAAATTTTTTGTTTTTATAACCATATTATAAATATCTTCCGCGCGTTTGTTTTCATCTATGAATTCATGACACAAACCTAACATTTCGAGTGACTTTAATCTCCAGGATTTCTCCTGCATGGCTTTCTTAAATTCATCAATTGCCTCCTCAAACAGATCCATTTCTTTATAAGTAATCCCGAGATTAAAATGCGCGGCATAATCATCTATTCCCAATTCTTCTTTTGCTTTTTTCTTAAATTCTCTTAACAGAGTATCGAGTGACGGAGCTTTTTCTTCGGGTGTCTCCGCGAAATCTGCCACCTCACTAACCTCTGCCTCAAATAATTCTTCGAAATCTAAACCGACTTTAGTATCAGTTTTCTCCTCTATAGTAACCTTTTTCTTCTTACCGCGAATTTCCTGCAAAACAGCAGCATTCGGATCGATATTTTCGATTTTTTCAAGAATTTTTTCTGCAGCGGCATCTGCTTTTTTTCTTTTTAAACATTCATAAAGAGAAGAATATGATTCAATTGCTTTTTCTTTGCTATTTAATTTGAGCGCGCTCTGAATCATCTTTTGTCTTGAGATTATACTCAATGTATCCAATTCTGCTATTTTCTGGTATATATCATACGCTTCATCATAATTCTTTTTATTAAAATTAGCTTCCGCGGCTTTATCATAATATCCTAAAGATTCTTCTGTCGAACCGACTGATTCATAGAGCTCAGCAAGATTAATCCAATCCTCCCAACCCGCAACAGATACTTCTATATCTTCTTTTTTAGTATCCTCTATCTCCTTAATAATATCAACTTCCTGCAGTTCAGGCTCCACCTCATTTTCCTCTTCCTCTCCCATATCGAATAACTCTCCGGTATCTTCAAAAAGAGTTTCCCCGGCAGGCTCCCTTTCTTCTTCCTCGACTTCTTCAATCCCTTCTTCGACAGCTTCAATCAAACCGATTCCTTCCTGCTCGAATTCTACAGCCATCTCTTCCGGAACTTTCTCTTCTTTATGCTTTTCTTTTGCTTTCGGAGCTTCCTTTATTTCTTCTTTCACTTCTTCTGTTATCCCGGATGTGCCACTAACTTTGGAAGCCAAATTATGAATACGTAATTCTATCTCTTCAACATCTTCTACTCTTCCCTGCTCGTTATATATATCTTTTATCTTTTTTAACTCAACAACCGCTTCATCGTATTTACTCTGGTTTTCATAAATTTCCGACAGTTTAATGCGGATACCTATTTTTTTAGGCGTTATATCAACAATTTTCTTAAGGTTTTCGAGTACACCTTCTATATCCCCCTCGCTTTTGTACAACTCTGCCAATTCTTCGTAAGCGGATACAGCATCTCCCAACAAACCCTGCTTTTCGTACAAGAAAGCGAGTTCATGCTTAACCAATAAATCATCTTCCCCAAACCTAAGCAGCATCTGGGCTATAGCAGTAGCATTCTGATAATACTCGGCTTCTCTATACTTCTCGAGCGCTCTCCAAAAATATTCTATTGCTTTTCTCTTATTGTTAACTTTATTATAAAGGCTACCTAACTCTTTTGCGTTATTTGGATCTTCAGGATCTAAATCATAGATTCGTTCAAGGCATTCGATCGCGTGCCTTACATCTCCCTGTATTTTTGCTTTATTAGCTTCATTCCTTAACGCGGTTACTTCACTACCCTTGGCCATTTCTCTCTTTACTCACTCCTATTAAGCATAAGCTCTTCTCCGACTCTTTTTATAATAGATTCCTCTATCATCTTTTTCTTCAATAGAGCTCCTTCTAAAAGAGCGTTATCACAAATAACATTAATCACTCGTGGAACACCGGAAGTAAAATCATATATCATTTTATTCGCTTCATCGCTGAATATCCTACCGGTAGCACCAGCCTGTTCCAATCTATAATTTATATAATCTCTTGTGGACCCAATTGTAAGAGGAGGAAGACTAACAACAGCCGAAATCCTTTGCCTGAAAGAAACATTATTTTTTATCTTTTTATACATATCTCCCATACCACTCAATATAACCGTTACCAAACGGTATCCTTCAAGCTCCAAATTCAAAAGCCCTCTTATTTCCTCAATTACCTCAGGATTAGTAATATTGTTGGCTTCATCGATAAGAATTACAGATTTTTTATTAGCTTTATATCTACGCTGGAGTTCTCCTATTAGATCTAATTTCATTTCTGTTCGTCCTCTGGAATCGAGTTTTAAACCAAGCAATTCACCTAATTTTTTATTAAACCATAAAGCGGAAAAATCAGGCTGCGTAAGAGTCATTAGACTGCCCGAATATTCTTCCTCTTCTCCCAACCCCGCGAAAATCCTCCTGATAATAGTAGTCTTTCCGCACCCTATCCCCCCGGTCAACAATCCCAGGGCTCTATTCTTTTTTATGACATGCAACAATTTGACAAGAGCCCGAGTGTGCTCTGGCCCGCTGTAGAAGAAATCCGGATCGGGTATATCACTAAAAGGTTCTTTATCCAATCCGTAAAAAGCTTCGTAATTCATCTATCTTCCCCCCTACAAAAAAACAATTTTCTGTTCCTCAAAGTGCTCTTCCTTATCAGCGGTCTCCCCTCCCTTTGTCGCTTTAACTGTTTCCCCTGAAACTTCTTCGGCTTTTGACTCTGCCTTTTCCTCTTCCCCTTCCTTTTTCTCTTCTGGTAATATTCCTAAAAGTTCCTTAACATCTTTAAAGTTAGGGTCTAATTCATATATTTCTTTTAAAACATCTTTCCCTATCTTCGCTTTTCCCGCTTCTTTTAAGGATTCATAAATAGAATATAATTCCTCGAGTTTATCCAGTCCGTGCAATTGTCTGGCTAAACTCAGAGCATCACCCAAAGAACCCTGCTCCCTTAATAATGCTACCAATAATCTTTTGGAATTATGAAAATTATCCAGCTCTAAAATTCTTCTATAATTTGATTCCGCCTCGGCAAATAAATCCTCTTCATGAAAAGCTTTACCAAGGACGTATCGTAAATCTATCTCGTCTTTTGGAGGCTTAGTTGTAAATGCCTTCAATTTCGGCAAAATGTCTTCATGTTTTTCTTCATATACTAAACTTTTTATACTTGCATCCGTTGGATAATTTTCCTTAAGAGTGTTCAAAACCTGCTGTGCCGCTTCCTTGTTTCCAAACATAGAATAATACTCAAAAGCTTTTATATAATTATCTTTTGCTTCCTCAGGAGAACCTATCTCCCAGAGCAATTCTCCCATTTCAAGAAAAGAGTCCGCGTCAAACTCCTCATCGACCTCAAATTCTCCGGGGGTCAGTATATTCACTATTTCTCCAGGCAAGTTACCGGAAATAGATAAAAGATCCCCGAGATTCCCCCCTTTCTCAAGAAATTCCACCATACGATTCCTTACTTCCCCATAGAAACCTAACTGTGAATATCCTGTTATAATTGTTAGAAGCTCTTGTAAATTCTGATTTTCCCTAAAATCTTTAACTGCTTTAACTATTAAGTTAACGCTTTTCTCATCCAAAAGAAAACCTCCAATTTCCTCTAAAATAACTTTTTTACTAAAATAAGCAACCTGGCTTAAAAAGTCAAGTGTTACGGTGTTTTGCAACGACAAGATTAACCCTGCACTCCAAAAAATTATTCTCACACAGAGAACACAAAGTTTCTTAATTTTTGTTTTTAAGCTAACAGCCAAAGGCGAAGAGCTAAAGTCTTAGTTTAACAACAAATCACACGAATAGCATAAATAAAAAAATGTTTTAACCACTTAATTATTCAATGACTCGACTGAGATTTAAAGAATCAAAATATCAGCGTACAAAAATTACGACAATCAATGGAATTAAGGAATAAGCCATAAAGTAGTACTCTTTTGAAGAAAAACGGAATTCGTTAATAGTGGTTCTTTTTTCTCCCACCTTATACGCTTTAGCGTGCAGGCCAAGGGCTAATTGATCTGCCCTTCTAATAGAAGAATGTACAACAATAAAAACCAAAGAAAAAAGATCCTTGCCCATTTTAATGTAACCGCATCTGGCTTTATAAGCCATCATAGCTTTTTTACCCTCTTCAAACATAAATGGAATAAAACGAAAAACAAAAATCATAATCATAGGAACTTCTCTTAAAGTCTCGGATTTGAAACGAAAAAAGAATCCGGAGAGACTATCCGCAAGGTCTATTGGAGAAGTCGTAAAACCAAAAAACATGGTACTCAAAACAAGAAGTAAAATTCTTATAGAATATAAAAATCCCTTCAAAGAGCCTTCTAAAGTCGCGTTTAAACCTCCCAATCTAAATAATATTTCTCCGGGTGTTAGAAATAAATGTAAAAAAAATGTTAGCAAAAACAATATCAAAAAAGGAGAAAAACCTTTCAAGACTTTAGCCGGAGGTAATTTAGAAAAGAAAAACGGCAATATAATAATCAATGAAAGTAATATATACGCAATGGGATTACTAATAAACAGAACCGATATAAAACAGGTAAAAACAAAGAATAACTTAGCTCTGGGGTCAAGAAAATGAACTAATGAATCTCTGGGACAAAAAGCAAAGTTCACTTATTATTAAGTATACTTTTTATTAAACCCAGGAAAAGCGGAGCGGGATTTTCAAGACGAGCCTTAAATTCCGGATGAGCCTGGGTAGCCACAAAAAACGGATGGTCCGGCAATTCCATAAATTCCATAAGAGGTTCACCTTCAGGAAGGTTATGAAAACCGCTGAATATAACACCAGCTTCTTCAAAATCTTTCACATATTCGGGATTGACTTCATACCTGTGCCGGTGACGTTCAAGAACTACAGGAGCCCCCTCATCTAAAACACCAAGCCTAAAATTTTCTTTTATTTCTTTTAATCTTTTCGCGTCATATTTCAATCTTCCTGTTCTTTCATACCACTCGAAAACTTTTGTATTTTTCTTTAACTCTGCAGCGTAAGCACCCAACCGCATAGTTCCCCCTATTTTCCTCTCCTCGAGAAGTTTTTCCTGCTGACCGTAAAAATTTATAACTTTATGAGGGGTATTGGGATCCGCTTCTATAGTATTGGCATCAGCTAAACCCATAACATTTCTCGCGTACTCTACAAGGGCAAGCTGCATACCAAGACACAAACCAAGATAAGGAATTTTATTTTCTCTCGCGTACCGGATACTTTCAATCTTCCCTTCAAACCCTTCTTCTCCAAAACCTCCCGGAACGATTATACCATCGATACCTTCGAGGCAAGCAGTTCCTTCTCTTTCAATATCCTTAGAATTAATCCATTTAATTTTTACTCCCACTTTATCTTCCGCTCCCGCGTCTATTAAAGCTCTGGATACTGATATATACGAATCCTTCAGGGAAAACTCACCTATATCGAGATACTTACAAACCATTGCCACATTTATATTAACTTTAGGATTCATTATTCCGTCCAGCAATCCAGTCCACTTACTCCAATCAGGTTTTTTCCTAATCGGTAAATTAAGTTTACCAAGCAATTTCTTCCCTAAATTTTCCTTTTCAAAATTTATGGGAACTTCATATATACAATCAGTATCGGGAGCAGAAATCACACAATCGGCTTCGATATTGGCGTACGTTTCAATTTTGCCTCTTCTTACCGGGTCGAGCGAAGTTTTAGCGCGGCAAAGTATAATATCGGGAAATATGCCATGCTCTGAAAGCTGTCTAATCGCCTGCTGGGTTGGCTTGGTTTTCATCTCATTGATATGGGAGGGAATAGGAAGATATGAAAGCATTACTATAGCTACATTCTCTTTTCCCTCCACTCGAATAAGACTCCTTACCGCGAAGAGATACGGCATATTTTCATAGTCTCCTATCGTTCCACCGATTTCAACGACACAAACATCGGTATCTTCCGAACTTTTCTTTAACCTTCTTATTATCTCTTCGGGAATATGAGGAATAAATTGAACTGTTTGTCCCAAATATTTGCCGGCCCGCTCCCTATCTATTACACTTTTATAGACTTGACCTGTAGTAATATTATTTCCCTTTGGAATATCCTTGGAAAGAAATCTCTCATAATTACCCAGGTCCTGATCTATTTCCCCACCATCGTCGGTCACCCAGACCTCGCCATGTTCGGTTGGTCTTAGTGTTCCGGCATCATAGTTTATGTAAGGATCGATTTTAATGGCGGTAGTGGAATATCCGTAATTCTCAATTATCTTACCTATCGAGGACGTAGCTATCCCCTTACCAATACCACTTAAAACCCCTCCTACAACTATTATATATTTGGAAGCCATTTCTAAAAAATCCCTTTATTATTCATAAAAGCATTTACTCTTCTTTTTCGTCGTCGTAGTCTTCTTCTTCTTCCTTTTCTTCTGCTTCTGTATCCGAAGACTGTTCCTCTTCATCGGACTCTTCATCGTCTTCAACCTCTATTTCACTCGACTCTTCTTCTCCAGATTCTTCTTTCTCGTCTATGCTCTCGTCTTTTTCTTCTTCAACCTCAGCTTCCTCTTCTACCTGTTCTTCCTCTTCGTTTTCTTCCTCTTCCATTTCGTCTAAGACTTCCTCCACAGCAGTTTCATCCGCTACCATCTTTCCATCTTCGCTATCTTCGTCACCTTCTTTCTTCTTCATTTCTTCAATTTTAACTTGCTGCTCTTTTTCATATTCTCGTTCCGAAAGCACTATATTTCTTCTATCCACATCGATTTCTATAACCTTTAACTTTAATTTATCGCCTAAAGAATAACCTTCTTCAGGTTTTTTGATATTCTTCTTGATTAAATGGGAAAAAGGAACGAAACCTTTCAATCCCTTTCCAAGAGAAACAATTACTCCTCTGGGAAGCATCTCATAGATTGTACCAATAATATTACTATCTACAGGATACTTTTTCGCGAAAATTTTCAAAGGATCATCTTTAAGCTGCTTTAACCCAAGAGAAATACGTCTTTCCTCCACATCGACCGATAATACTTCACACTTTATCGTCTTCCCTTTATCGAGTACATCCCGTGGATGATTGATTCGCTGAGTCCAGGATATATCGGATATATGGAGCAATCCTTCGACCCCCTCTTCCAATTGAATGAAAGCCCCAAAAGAAGTAAGGTTAACTACCTTACCTTTAACAACGGAACCGACCGGATATTTTTCCTCGACGTCTTCCCATGGATCGGGAACCGCTTGACGTAACCCTAAAGAAATTTTACGAGCTTTTTCATCAACTTCTAAAACGATTGCGTCTACTTCCTGTCCAACTTTCATTACCTCTGAAGGGTGTTTTATGTGCTTGGTCCAGGACATCTCAGAAACGTGTATAAGTCCTTCAATCCCTGTTTCAAGCTCGACAAAAGCGCCGTAATCGGTAAGAGAAACAACCTTTCCGGTAACCTGATTCCCTATTTGATAAGTTTCCATTACATTTTTCCATGGATCCGGCTTTAATTGTTTCAAACCCAAAGATACTCTTTTAGAATCCCGATCTACATCTTTGACTATTACTTTTACAGTATCGCCTATTGAAAGCATTTCGGAAGGATGATTAATTCTCCTCCAGGACATATCGGTTATATGCAAAAGACCATCTATCCCATCGAGCTCTATAAAAGCTCCGAATTCGGTAATGTTCTTAACTGTTCCCTCTACAATCTGTCCCTCTTCTATTTCTTCCAAGAATTCTTTGACTCTTTCTTCCTGTTTTTCGCTCAAGAGAACCCTTCTCGATACCACTATATTTCTTCGTTTAAAGTTTACCTTAATTATCCTGACATCGAATTTATCACCAATTTCAACATCAGATTCTCTGGCGGGTTTTAAATCGATTTGAGATCCCGGGAGAAAAGCTTCAGTACCAAACACTTTCACCATAAGTCCACCCTTAACTCTTCTAACAACCTCACATTCTACAGGAGTCTCCTCCTTGTGCGCCTCTTTAACATGGTCCCAAACTTTAATGAAATCAGCTTTCTTCTTCGAAATTGTAGCCAGTCCCCTTGTGCCTCCTATGTCATCGAGATAAACATCTACAACGTCCCCTACAGAAAAATCTGAAACCGAATCAAAATCATCTATAGGTATAATACCCTCGGACTTCAAACCAACATTCACCAAAACTTCATTATCTGTAATCTTAACAATTCTCCCTTTAACCAGACCTATTCCCGGAGACTCATTCTCGAGATATTTATCGAGCAGCTTTAACGCTTCATCTTCACTTATAGGTTCTATTATCGAACTTAATTCCTCATTCATGTAGTTATTTCCTCCTTATTTATATCAATATTTACTTCATTTTTATCAATTTTTTTAAGTTTGTTTATTACTTCATTAATAATCCAATCGGGGGTTGAAGCTCCTGATGCCACACCTACCCTCTCAACATCGGTAAACCATTCTTCTTTAATTTCATCCGCTTCTTCTATATGATAAGTATGAGAACCTTCTGCTTTTGCTATTCCCGCAAGCCTAGAAGTATTAGCGCTCTTTTTCCCACCAACTACTATCATTATATCAGATTTTCTAGCAAGTTTCTTCACTTCTCTTTGTCTTTTACTCGTAACATCACAAATCGTATTGAAAACCTTAAATTCCAGAATCTTAGGCAATATAAAGGCAGCGACCTCCTGAAGTATTTCCTGCGATTGAGTCGTTTGAACGACCAACCCTACTTTACTGTCGTTTATTTTTAAATTTCTCACCGAATCGATTACGCGAATACGCCCATCAGTTTCGCCTACAATACTAATCACCTCAGGATGCTCTTTCTCACCTATTACAAAAGTTTCATATCCTTCAGAAACAAGTTGTTTGGCTTTTTCCTGCGCTTTTTTTACAAGCGGACAGGTCGCGTCCACTTCCTTAAGGTTTTTCTCTCTAATTTTCTTTAAAACTCTGGGGTGAACGCCATGCGACCGTATAATAACATATCCGGAATCGATTTCAGAAAGATCTTCAGCAGCAATTATCCCTTCTTTTTCTAATCTTTTAACAACCTGAGGATTATGTATTATATGACCGAGAGTCCAGACTTTTTCTTCCGTTTCTTTCCTTATCTGCCGGGCAATTCCTATTGCTCTTTTCACCCCAAAGCAAAACCCCATATTCCTGGCAAGCTTTATTTCCATCAGGCTAAACCCTTTATTTTGTCCATAATTTTCTCTGCCAATTCCCTGGCATTCTTCATATCAGGTCGCCCATATTCCGGATAAATCGGAGCCCCAAATTTTACAGAAAGAGGAGTCTGTCTTAAAAAATGCTTCAACATCGATTCATGAGTTCCTGTAATTAAAACCGGAAGCACAGGCACTTTTGTTTTTATGGAAAGATAACCTACTCCCGGCTGAGCCGGAAGAAATTGATTTGTTTTAGACCTGCTTCCCTCGGGAAACATCATAACAGCCCTTCCTTCATTTAAGAGATTAACAAAAAACCTCATAGATTTAATCCCCGGATTTTCTGTATCAACCGGTACAGCATGAACGCTCCTTAGGACCCAGGAAACAAACTTATTGATAAAAAGCCCTTTCTTCGACAGAAACGTAACCGGCCGATTTCCGATACAACATCCAACAAGAGGAGGGTCATAATTGGAACGATGATTTGGAGCAATAATAACTCCTCCTTTTTCAGGAACATTATCCGCCCCCTCTATTCTGAGTCCAAAAATTTTGTAAAATACTAAAAACAGAAAGTGTCCTATTTTATAAGGAACTGTAGCTTTCATTAAGTTTTTTTATCTCGGATATCACAATGTCCACCTGTTCATCGATTGAAAGCGAACTCGTATCGAGCAAATACGCGTCGTCGGATTTTTTTAAAGGACTCTCCTTCCTTGTCGAATCATGATAATCTCTTCTCTTCAAATCCTTTTCTACTTCTTCCAGATTCTCTTTACTATCCTGCAGTCCTCTTCTTTTCGCTCTAA
>CAYWUC010000190.1:0-3413 GCA_964461395.1 uncultured bacterium | reverse complement strand
GATAACGTTTTACCACTATGCGGTACAACCAAATTGCTCGCGCGAGCATATCTGGTAATAGAATCCAATAAAATAGCCACATCTTTTCCCATTTCAACATATCTTTTTGCCTTTTCAAGTGCCATTTTCGCGACTTGAAGATGTCTTTGAGGAGACATATCAAAAGTAGAAGAAAGCACTTCACCATTCACCGATCTTGCCATATCGGTAACTTCTTCAGGTCGCTCATCTACAAGGAGCACCATCAAATGCATTTCAGGTTGGTTCTCTGTAATAGAATGGGCTATTTTCTTTATCAATACAGTTTTTCCTGCCTTCGGAGGGGAAACAATTAAACCCCTTTGACCCTTCCCGATGGGCGCGATAAGATCTATAATTCTGGTAGAAAGGTCTTCATCTTCGGTTTCAAGATTTATTTTCTCATTAGGATGAAGTGGGGTAAGGTAATTGAAATCAGGTCTGTCTTTAGCTTCTTTCGGATGAGCATAATTTATACTTTCGATCGTTTCAATTGAATGATATTTCTCGGAATTTTGAGGAGGCTTTACCGCCCCTATTATAGTATCACCCGTTCTTATTCCGAATCTCTTTATAATCGCGGGCGCGACATAAATATCATCGGGATTCTGAGTATAATCATTCTCTTTGGCTCGCAGAAAACCGAACCCTTCACTTAAGATTTCAATTACACCCCGTATTAAATCACGTCCTTCTTTACTGGCTTTTTCTCCCAATATTGAGAATATCAATGCTTCTCTATCTAAACCAGAAAAAGAAATCCCTAATCGTCGAGCTGTATTTGCTAATCCCGTGTAATCTTTATTTTGAATTTCAGAGATATACATAAAACTTGTAGCTTATATATAGTTAATTTCCTTTTTTTGTCAAGGGTTATTAGAATTCTTGTTAAAAGATAGGCTTTTATAACCTATGTGCAGAAAGATGAACTCTAATTATTTATACTCATTCAGGAGATGCTAATTCCGCACCGCAATTTTCGCAATACCAAGCGTCAGGCTTATTTTTATAATTACACTTAGGGCACATAGAAACCAATTCCCCTCCAACGTCCTTTTCATCCTTTTCCGCTTTTACTTCTTTCTTGTCCTTTTTCTCTTTCTTTCCCTTCTTCTCTTTTTCCTCAGCTTCTTCATTCAATTCCTGTTCAAGAGAAGAAAGCCAGTCTTCCTCTTCAGTCGAACTACCGGAAGATTTTTGTTCCGCTTTTGCTTCGCTTTTTTCCTTAGATAGATCGAATAACTCTTCCTTATCCTTAGCCTCTTCCTTCTCCTTCTGAAATTCTTTGGAAACAGAAACATCTGGAATAACACTTTCACTTTCTTCGGCAGTCTGCTCCTTACCGGTAAACAATTCTTCCGCTATCATATTTTCTTCAGAAACCTCTGGTAAAGGCTCTTCTTCCACCTCTTTTTCTTTATTCTCTTCCTTTTTCTTATCTTCACCTTTGTTTTCTTCTACCTTTTCCCCTACAGCTTCTTCATCTATTACATCAAGCGGCTCTCCTAAAAGTTCCATTGTTTCCGCTTCTTCTTTTTTTATAGAACTGAGATCTCCCTCGATAGCCGCCATTTTTTCTTTTATTTCACCACTCATCGAATCATACTGCCCGTCCTCATACTCTCCTATCGAATGCCTTAATTCGATTTCTTCAAGCTGCTCCTGTAATTCATCTAATTTGCCCTTCAAAGGCTGTTTTTTGGTAGCTATTTCTTTTAAAGTTTCCTTCAGTGATTCTTTCTTTCCGGCTAATTGATCATTTAGCACCTTGAGTCTTTTCTCATAATCCTCTTTAACTTTTTGAAATACTGAATCTCTAATAGCCCCTTTCTTTCCCTCTATTTTCTTAATCTTCTCTTTTACATCATCTATTGCGCTTTTAATCTGAGCAACCTCTTCACTCATCGTTTCCCTCCTATTGAAGTTGACTCACAAAGTTAAAATTCATACTGAATTCTCCCCAACCGTTTTTAATTTTATACTCAGTATCCATTATTTTATCAAAATTTTCCTCCAGGACGCTATAAGATAGTTTCTTAGCAGCCGGAAGATACTTATTACTAAAAATATATGGGTGCATATTCAATCTTCTATTTAAATTCGACTCCCTCAAATTCTCACCCTCATCAATAGACGCGCGTAAGGCTAAAAGACACCGGATATCTCTGTTCACAAAATGAAAAACAGGCATGTTATCCGAATATTCTACAAGATACCTGAGCGCCTCCCGGTATTTACCTTCCATTATCGAATTGGAAATTTTAAATATAGTATCGTCTCGGTAAAATCCTATATTTTTCAAATCTTTTTCCTCAATATTTTTATCCTTTTCTTCTTTTAATAAGATAATTCTTTCTAAATGCTCTTTTATCTCTTCCCTGTTTAAACCACAAGAAAAATGCAATAGATTTATCGCCTCTTCGCTTATCTTATATCCCTTAGCAGCTACAAACTTTCTTATCCAAACTGGTATATCTGAATCATAAACCTTTTTAAAATTCCCGATTAAACTATCCTTTATTTTAAATATTTTTGTATTATTCTTGAAAACAAGCACGACAAAATTAGGATCCAATTTATTGGGATTACTTATAGAGCTTTTGATTTCCTTAAACAAAGAAGCGGAAATACTATCCACATCGTAAAGAATAATCAATTTACCCCCGAATAAGGTCTTCATACGCAGATTTTTAATAGCTTCTTCCGCGTCATCCGGAAAAAATATTTCAATGTTTTTCGAATCGAAATCCTCCCTCACACTATCTATAACTTCTTTCACGTCAAAATCATCTCCGGAGATTTGAAGTAAGTTGTGTTCATGCTTTTTAAAGGAATTTATTATATCCTTAACATTACCCTTATATCCCATAATTTTAATTATAACATTATTCATTTCTAAGTCAAGTCCCTTTATTTGCAAACCAAAGGAGCGACCACCTTCACATTTTTCACACGCAGGACATGTAAAACTTATGGTTTTTTTACTAAATTCCATACCTAAACCCCTAATTTTTACATGTAGAACCTGTAGTGCTTTATTTTTTGCTTTTTTGCCGCCATCCGTAAGCTGAAAGCTGTGAGCCTTTAACTTTATTAATCAACCAATCTACTCATTTACGAACTTGCCTAGTAGAAGTCTTATTTTTTCTCTGCGTTCTCTAAAGACATAAAATTAACGGGGTTGTTATTGGGCTTTGTGTTCTCTGTGTACTCTGTGCTAAAAAATGGTTGGGTTGGGAGTAAAAAACCAACTCTTGACATTATTAAACTTTTTCATATAATAATTTTTAAGGTGAGATAGCTCAGTCGGTAGAGCACGGGACTGAAAATCCCGGTGTCGGTGGTTCAATTCCACCTCTCACCATTTTAAAAAAAATGAAAACTTCTTTAATATT
>CAYWUC010000189.1:0-3278 GCA_964461395.1 uncultured bacterium | reverse complement strand
ATTCATCCAGAAGGAGTTTCCTTTTCGAATCCTTGTGAAGCTACAGTATTTCTTAAGTGCAAAAGTGATTTTCTCTTATATCAAGAAACTGTAGAGTCTCTCGTACTTTCAAATATTCCTGCGGTATATTTAGTGGCAGATGTATGCCGGGATGAACTTTTATTTGAATTAGACGCAGCGTTTGTTACTGAACGATAACTATTTTTAAATACGCTTACGGTTTCTATACGCCAGAAACGATAACGCAATCCATATCCCGAGAATCCAAAATACTGTGAAAGGGAATTGGGGATTACTTTCTCCTCCGTAAGCATGCATTCCTGAAAAAAACAAGTTTACTCCGAAATACGTCATAAGTACGGTTCCAAACGCGGGTAATACCAGGACGTTAAACCAATAAATCCAATGAGAACGTAGGACGAAGCGAAGTTGCAGCAGTATTGTATACGAAAGAATCATTATCAGAGACCAGGATTCTTTCGGATCCCATCCCCAATATCGACCCCAGGTATCATTGGCCCATATTGCTCCAAGTATACTACCCATGGTAACGAGTAAAAGTCCGATCCATAGTGCTTGTTCGGCAATTTTACTCCACAGAAATACTTTACGTACGAAAATCTTTTCCCTGGAGAAAGGGGCAAATGCTAATGTCCAAAGATTGCAGAAAGCCAGTGTGGTTCCTATTGAGAAAAAACCATAACTGCCCATTGCAATAGATACGTGAGTGATCATCAGTTTGGATTTTAAAACGGGAGGGAGGGGAGAAAAGGAGGGATCTATGGAAGAGATATGGGCAATGAGCAGCACAATTCCCGCGAGTAAACTTCCGCATGTTATGGGTAATCGTGAATGTCGGGAGAGGGAAATGCCCGCTAAAAGAGTAGCCCAGGCTCCGAATACCATACATTCGTATTGATTGCTCCACGGCGCATGGCCCGCCAAAAACCATCGCAATCCCAATCCCAAGGTAAATGCCGATAATCCAAGCCATACTGAACATTTAAAGAGTTTTTCCTGAAAGAGAAGCAGTTTTTCAAATTGGTTTTTGAATATATATCGAATTACATTCATGCACAAAAAAACAGCGGTTACGAAAATAAACCATTTGCCCAATCGCTGGAAAATCCTGGCGCTGTAGTAAAATTTTTCTATTTGAGGATAAAAAGCTGAAGAACCCAGACATATCATTCCTATAAAGATTATAAGGAAAACATTAAAGGGAAATTTCATAGTTTTCCGGATTTGATTTTTGATATGGGAAAACGTTTGTTTTATCATACGGATTCTCTAATTTCGGTTTCAAGTTCTCGTATTCGACCTGTCGGATGAAAAAACGCGAGCAGTATAACTATTATAAGAAGAAAAAATCCGAAATACGTTACAGGAGTTCCGGGGTCTCGTGTGACGAGAAAAATAGAACCCTTTTCATCCCTGTCAAAGGAATATTGATACACGCGATAGCCTCGATATCGAAGAATATGATTCATATAAATAGAATAAGGTTTTTTGATGTTGTGGTCTGGATCTTCAATTATCACATCACTGTAAAATTGAGAAGGTTTTTGTGAATTTTTATAATGTTCAATTCTAAAATCCACCAAACGCAGCGAAAATGATAGATTAAAGGGTTTGGCGCCGAATTGTTTAGATGCTTCTCCTTCACGAAGGGAAAGGAAACCCTCAATAGCAAAATGTCTAGTCAATATGACCCCTAGTAAAATGATAGAAAAAGCGAAAGGAAATAAAACCATGGCCCATTTTTTTCTTTGCCATAGTTTGAAGTGAATAAGATTTATAAAAAGTGTGACCGCAAACCAGATCCACAAAATCTCAAACCATTTGGCGTTATATATTAAGGTCCTCGCAGCAATACTTCCGTATTTTTGTTCGAGTAAGGTCGCAATTATAATGCTTACGGTAAGTCCTATGATAATAATAAGCGCGGTTTTCATAGAAAAAAATATTTTTCGGATCATTTTATAATTCTTTTCATGCCACTGATATTATATTGACAGGGCAGAATTTATTTGGAAAATTTCAAGAGTTTGGCGCATAAATTCTGAAATTTCCGCTTGTTGCAAGCATACCCAGCATGTAAAGTAGTCCGTCAAAATATCGACCCTCATCCTTAGGAATAGTTGTATCCCATAGTTCTCTAATGAAATCTTCTCTGTTTTCATTTGTAGAGGCAAGACACGCAACCGCGTTCATGGCAACCAGGCCCGGATTGTGAGTGTCTGATAATGTTTTACCATCTAAAGTAAACATACTGCCGTGAGTTTTTATTCCTTTTTTCTCGAAAAAATTAAGTAATTTATTGCTTTGGGTTATTTGCCGGGCATCTTTAGAGAACCATTCATAATCCAGAGCAATATTCATCGCTACTCTCCACGCGTCGTATTGGAAATTGTCATTGCCTTTTTTCCGGGGGTCTATAGGCGTGCCGTCGAAATTAGCATAATCCGGTGTTAATCCTGTTTCCGGGTGCGCGGCTTTCTTTAAAAATTCACGGCTTACTATAGCGGCATCGCGCCAGAAACTTTTGTTTTTATCTGCCCAGTATCCCCAGAGTTCATAGAAATGAGGAGTGTGATAAGAGGGGTCGGTAAAATTATCGGAGGTGCCTATGGGAACGAACACAATTTGTTTTTCTTTTATATTAAATATATTCGATATTGTGGTGTCGTTATCAGAGGTTTCCGCTTTATTGAGCATCGAATTTAAAATAGCCTGTGCTTCCGCTTCATAGTTGTAAATATCCTTACCGTTTCCCCAGCGTCCCGCGGCGAAGAACAATGCCATAACAATCCATTCTTCACCGTCTGAAGCCGAGTTAGGGCTGATAATGGTTCCATCTGTCTTAAGCTGCCACGCGAAATAGTTTTCTCTCTTTTTATCTTTATGTTGCATATAGGTTTTTGTCCATTTCCACAAGCGGTCGAATTCTTCCTTCTTGTCTAATTGTACCGATATCATCATACCGTAAGATATCCCTTCACTGCGAACGTCGTTATGAGAAGTGTCTTTAATATAAGCCATATCGGGTTCGACCGGATAATAAATACGTTCTGTTTCGTTGTTTCCGTAAAATAACTGATTCCAGATTTTGTTTATTTTGTTTCCCACATCCGATTGCGTTTTACCGAGTAATTCGGTAAAAAGGTTTCTGTATGTTTCAGTGAAATAAGCTCCCTTGTGTTCTAAAATATTATTATCCTTAATATTATTCATTTTTTTCTTTTAATCCTCCATGTTTGCTATTCATTTATCTTTGA
>CAYWUC010000188.1:0-1766 GCA_964461395.1 uncultured bacterium | reverse complement strand
CGGGAGGTGGTATGGGTAGAGGCTTGGGTAGGGGAAAAGGCAGAGGTTTAGGAAGAGGGCCTCGTGATGGAAGAGGAGGTGGTAGAGGTGGTGGAGGTAGAAGGTGACAAAAAATAGGATAAGCATTGCTGTTTCCAGCGGTAAAGGCGGAACAGGTAAAACTTTTATAGCCACCAATCTGGCAAAAGTATTGTCTGAGAAACAAGGTAAGGTTCGTTATTTGGATTGTGACGTTGAAGAACCAAACGGGCATTTATTTCTTAATCCTGTTATTGAAAAAGAAGAAGATGTTAATTTGATTGCTCCTATGGAGGTAGACCAACAAAAGTGCATTAATTGCGGTAAATGTGCCGAGGTGTGTCAATATAATGCCATAGCAGTCGTAAAAAACAAAGTTCTTATATTTAAAGAATTATGCCATGTGTGTGGTGGTTGTACGATAGCCTGTCCTACGAATGCTATTATCGAAAAAGAAAGAAAAATCGGAGTTGTAAAAGAAGGGATGAGCGGAAAGATCGAAGTATATTATGCCCTTTTAGAAACTGCTGAGGGCGGGATGTCTCCCCGGCTGGTAAAAAAAGTCAAAGAATATTCCGGGAAAGGAATCAATATTTTAGATTCGTCTCCTGGAACAAGCTGTCCGGTGGTAGAAACTGTTAAAGATGTAGATTTGTGTATTTTGGTTACCGATCCGACCCCTTTCGGTATAAACGATTTAAAACTTTCCGTGGATATGGCTAGAGAAATAGGAATTGAACCGGTTATAATAGTTAACCGAGCTGAATATAGAGATGATGCTTTGAAAGAGTATTGTTTAGAAGAACAATTGGATATTATCGGAGAAATACCGGACAAGCGTTGGATAGCAGAAAGTTACTCCCGGGGTGAATTGGCAGTAGAAAAATTTCCTGAATTGAAAAAAATATTTAAAAATTTAGCGGATAAAATATTAATTTTAGCCGAAGAAGAAAGAAAGGTACAGAAAAAGGCAAAAAAAGAAAGAAGATTCAGTAAAAAAGCTCCTGAGAAAGCAAAAAAATATGGTACCTCCCAGGTTAAAAAACCCAGAGAATTGGTGGTTATCAGCGGCAAGGGGGGAACCGGGAAAACATCCCTTACAGCGTGTTTTGCTGCTCTGGCGAAATCAATGGTAATTGCTGATTGTGACGTGGACGCGGCGGATTTACACCTGGTTTTATCTCCCGAAATAAAAGAAAGAGGTTTTTTTAGCGGTGGAGTGGAAGTGGATATAGACCAGGATGTTTGTACCCAATGCGGGAAATGCGAACAAGCTTGCAGATTCTCTGCCATTAAAGAATATGAAGAGAAAGGGAAAAAGAGATATATGGTTGATAAGCTCGCTTGTGAAGGCTGCGGAGTATGTGAATTGGTATGTGAATATGATGCTATAAAAAGTAAAAAAGCGGTGAACGGTGAATGGTTTATGTCTGACACCCGGCATGGGCCAATGAGCCATGCTAAGTTAGGGGTGGCTGAAGAGAATTCAGGCAGGTTAGTTACTTTGGTTCGGGATAAAGCAGCTCTGCTTGCCGGGGAAAACAGTAAATCCGATGCGATAATGGATGGAGCTCCCGGAACAGGATGTCCTGTTATCTCTTCTATTTCGGGTGCCTATTACGCGCTGGCGGTAACCGAACCCACTGTATCCGGGGTCCATGATTTAGAAAGGGTCCTGCAGGTAATTAAACATTTCGGAGTCGAGTCCGGTGTGGTGGTGAATAAGTATGATTTAAACGAAGAATTAA
>CAYWUC010000187.1:0-2031 GCA_964461395.1 uncultured bacterium | reverse complement strand
TCCCTCACCTTCTCCCAAATCTTAATATTTAGTTTTTTTTAGTGTCGATTATTGCTGGTTTGAGAATTCCGCCTTTTGTACCAGGGTTGATCATTCTTTTTAAAAACAAAACTCCCTGATCACATAAATCTACAGAATAAATACTGCCATCTTCAATTATTTTACTTACTGCCGCCATACCGGCAAGACCATGTTTGAATGTATATCCTTCATAATATTCTCGACCTATCGGAGATATCCTTGCAAGCAAATTACTCTGTTGATCGTATTTCTCTATATACCCATCTCCAAAATAAAGGTTACCAACTCTATCTACTCCCCAAAAACTTTTACCGTAATAGGAAGTAAACTTTGTATGAAAGTTAATAGATAAAGTATCTAATCCACCAGCATTTATTGCTCTTTCAACAATTATTACTGCACAAGTATCCAACTTTACTCTTGGTTCGTTAAAATATGCATATTTTAGATAATACGTATTTCCTTTTAAATCTAAAGATCCAAATTTTTCCAATAAAACAGTTTTACCTTTTTGATTTATTTTGGCAGTAAAATGCCCGTTCTTTTTTTTAACAAAATTAATGTAAACATTACCTAAATCATCAGAAAAAATATCAAACCCGATTTCCTTTATATCCTCCCTCCCATATTCGCCAAACTCATCAACTATCTCTATCAATTCACCGCCTGAGGAGAATTTCATTAGATAATTTGCCGAAATTGAAGGCACCACATAAACATTACCGTTTCCATCTACAGCAACATCAGCGGGAAATTTAAAGTAAGATTTAAAAGGGTACGAGTACCTTTTAACCTCGTCATTTTTAAAGGAAAATGTACTTGGTTGATAAGAATTAAGAGTCTTTTCCTTTCCTGAAGAAGTAACCTTTCTTTTCTTTTCTTGATCCTCCTGTTCAATTCCAATGGTTCTTAGATATTTACCGTCCGGGCTATAAACTTTAATTACTTTCTTAACCGCGTCAGCTAAGTATATTTTTCCATCTATTCCTATGTCCCAGCTACTTAAAGCCTCTCCCGGTTCTACATGAATTGTATCTCCATCTTCGTTAACTACAGGACCAGGAGGTTTCAAACCTATTTCTCCATCTTTATTACCATAGGGAATAAAAGCTACCTTCTTAGTAATATATTCCTCGGCTATAGCCAGTGAAGGTATCATCAAAACAATTAAAACTAAAAATTTTCTCATATCTCTACCCAATATCCCAGTTACCACTAAAATATCTTAGAATATTCATATAAATATTATAAAAACATAACAATACTAAGTCAAGGGAATTGTTTTTTACTAAAAATTAAAACCAAATACCTAAACCTAATATTATGTCCTTGACAGGTATTGAACCCCAGGTAATATATCTTAAGAAATAAAATGAATTATTCTGTGTGTATATCAGGTTATGAAAACGATCTTAAAATATTGCCGAAACTCGAAGAGCTAAACACGGGTATTGAGCTGCAAAGTTATGGTCTAAAAGGAGTCAGTTCATCCTCAGCCTGGGATGAAAAAATAAAACAGCATAAAAAAATAATTGAAAATTTTAACGGGCGAATTTCCGTTCACGGACCATTTGTAGGTATAAGACAAACACATATGGATTGTTTACTAAAAGAAGCCGTGAAAAAACGCATGCGGATCACTTATGAAATGGTAAAAGAATTAAAACCGGAAGTTTTGGTTCTACACAGCGGAATTGTGGGGGATATCAAAACATGGCAATTAGAAGATTTCTGGCTGGAAGAAACAACAAAATTCTGGAAAAAAGAAATAAAAAAATATGAAAACGAGGGAATAAAAATAGTCATAGAAAACCTGGTCGAGGAATCCCCTGATATCCTAATTAAGCTCTGTGACGCCGTTAATAGCGATTTCTTTGCCCTTTGTCTGGATATAGGACACCTGAACGTCTTTTCCGAGTTATCCCCTTCTAATTGGGTCAAAAGAATGGATAAAAGACTTCAATACGTCCATCTACACGATAATAATGGCGAAAACGACGAACACCTGCC
>CAYWUC010000186.1:0-5045 GCA_964461395.1 uncultured bacterium | reverse complement strand
CAGGATATGGAAAAAGAAAAACCTATGGATAGACTCCTCTGCGGAGAAGTAGGTTTCGGCAAAACTGAGGTTGCTCTCCGCACCGCTTTTAAAGCTGCCAATGAATCTAAACAATCGGCTCTTCTGGCGCCGACAACACTTCTCGCGGAACAACATTATCGTACTTTCAAAGAGAGACTCAAAAATTTTCCTGTTAATGTGGAATTATTATCGAGGTTTACAAAACAAAAAGAAAAGAAAATACTCGAAAAAATAAAATCGGGTAAATGTGATATAATCGTAGGTACCCATATGCTTCTCAATAAAAAACTTGATTTTCAGGACTTAGGTTTACTAATAATAGACGAAGAACAACGCTTTGGAGTTAAACAAAAAGAAAAAATAAAGGAATTAAGAACAAATATAGATATTCTATCGATGAGCGCCACCCCTATACCCCGCACCTTACAATTTTCTCTGCTCGGAATCAGAGACCTTTCAGTTATACAAACTCCTCCCCACGGCAGAAGAGGAGTTGTAACAAATGTAACTCACTGGAATGAGAAAAGAATCCGGGATGCAGTATTAAGAGAAACAGAAAGAGGCGGACAGGTTTTCTTTGTACATAACAGAGTCAATAGCATTGAAACAATCCGAAAAAAGTTAGAGAAAATTATCCCCGAGATTAGAATTGCTGTCGGACACGGACAATTGTCGACAAAAATCCTGGAAAGACGAATGACGGATTTTTTAAATCATAAATATGACTTATTACTTTCAACCTCTATAATAGAATCAGGACTGGATTTACCGAATGTCAATACTATGATAATCGATAAAGCCGAAAACTTTGGTTTGTCGGATTTACACCAGTTAAGGGGAAGAGTCGGACGTTCCGAGAGACAGGGCTTCTGCTATTTAATTGTACCGCATGATTTAAAAGGCAAAGCAAAAGAAAGAATATCCACCATAAAAACTTACTCAGAGTTAGGCTCGGGATTTAAAATATCTCTTAAGGATCTCGAAATAAGAGGCGCAGGAGAAATCTTAGGAAAAGAACAGCACGGACATATAGCTAATATAGGATACAAACTATATCTGAAAATGTTAAATAAAGCAATACAAAAAGCAAAAGGGGAAGAACCGGAGGAAAGAAAAGAAGCGGAAGTTTCTCTTCAGGGTTCTTTTTATATACCAAAAAATTATATTTCAGAAGAAGATGAAAGGATAGAATTATACAGAAGAATTTCATCCGCGGAGAACTTAGAAGAGGTAAACAGAATAGAAGACGAAATAAAAGATAGATTTGGAAAATTACCGCCAAATGTAATACGAATACTCAAATGGGCAAAGATTAAAATCTCGGCGGAGTCTCTTGGAATAAGAAAAGTAGACGAAGGAATACAATCCTTTACCTGTGAGTTGGAAAGCACTTTAAGCAAAGACCAAATAAGAAAACTGGTATCTAATATCGAAAGAATTAAATTCTCTTATAAAAATGAAGTTCTTACTGTTTCGGTGCCGCGAGATTCTATTTTCGACTTTCTAGAAACGCTGAACGATTAGCCACGGATTAACACGGATACACACTGATTTTATGTTTTCTGTTTTTTGTTTTGACACTAGACTCATGACGCACGACTCGTGACTGTTGCGAAGCAACACCCCTTGACTTATTGGATTTGCTAGATATTTTTTAATGTGGAACTATTCTTATGTATGATATAGCTATTATAGGTGCCGGTCCCGCCGGCAGTACTCTGGCGAGATTAATCGGAAACAAATATAAAGTCCTATTGATAGAGAAGAGGAATTTAACCTCCTCTCCGGAAAAAGCTTCTGCTGTAAAATGCTGCGGAGGGCTTCTGGCTCCCGATGCGCAAATGTTATTATCAAAAATGGGCTTAGGTTTACCAAAAAACGTTCTGGTCGAACCCCAACTTTTCGTAGTAAGGGCAATCGACGCCAGAAGAAAGTTAGAAAGATATTATCAGCGTTATTACATCAACATGGACCGGCAAAATTTTGACCGCTGGCTATTATCGATGGTCCCATCGAATGTAGACGTGAGACTGGGCTCTACATTTAAATCATACGAAACGGAAAATGATAGTTTCAAAATAAAATTTACTGATAGGAGTAATACCTACATAGATAAAACTAAAATCTTAATAGGAGCGGACGGGGCATCCTCCCTGGTCCACAAGCAATCAGCTTCAAAAAACCATTCTTCAAGATCATATTTCGCCATTCAGGAATGGGTGGAAGCCGACAACAGTAAACTGCCTTATTTTTCCACAGTATTCGATCAGGAAATTACCGACTATTACTGCTGGACTATTCCTAAAGGAAAACATCTGATTATAGGAGCAGCGCTTAATCCAAACGATAAAGCGAAGGGAAAATTCTTGCTTCTAAAAGAAAAACTCGAAGACTACGGTTTCAAATTTGGTAAGGCAACTAAAAGAGAAGGAGCTTTCATAAGGCGCCCTGTTAACATACGCCAGCTTACTACAGGCACAAAAGGTATTGCACTGTTGGGCGAAGCAGGCGGGTGGATAAGCCCGAGTTCCGCTGAAGGTATAAGTTACGCTTTCAGAAGCGCTTTAATTTTAGCAACAGTGCTTAATAAATCCACAGAAAACTTTGAAAAACGTTACCGTAAAAAAACAAAACAGTTAAGTAGAAATATTTTTTCGAAGAATTTAAAATCACATTTCATATTCAATTCCCTTTTAAGAAAAATCTCGATGAAATCGGGTTTTCAAAGTATGAAATTATACAAACCATAAAGACAGGTTTTAGGTTTTTGGTCTTAGGTTTTAGTTAGATAAAACAAAAAATTTATTTACTTTGTAATCTTTGTAATTTAATAAGCTTTTAGGGATAGGATTCTGACTCCCAATCACAAACTTCCGAATTATTTACCTATGTAAATCTGTGGCTAATTTAAAAATCAACCCTTATCCCCAACCGCAGGAATCTAGGATTGGTATAATATAAATATTCAAAATCCGGCTTATCTATATAGTCTTTATCAACTTCCCCTACCCTATCATTTCCTCCTATAAGATAAGGATCAAGGCTATATCTCTCCTCATCATACATAGGAAGATGAAGGGAACGAAGATACTCGAGTTTGTCCGTATTCGCCGAATCACTTCTGAAACAATTATCGTTAGTTATATATTTAGAATCGAAAAGATTATTGACTTCCGCGTAAAGGCTAAATGTAAAACCGCGGACTGACATATCCTTACTCAACAGTAAATTCCAGTAAGCCTCGTCCTGCCATTTCAAATTATTTGTATAAGCCGGATCGCGAGGTAACAAAGGATCATCCGCGTAAGGGTCAAAACTAAAATAATCACCGCCTTCCCGCATATAAAGAATACTGGCCGAAAGACTTTTTAGCACTTTTCCCCAATCATCCGGGGAGCTAAAAGTTAAGAGAAGACGAAAAGAACTTTTTGCCCTTATCGGAATATCATCGATTCCCGATCCTTTGTATGAACCTGTGCTAAGATTATATTTCAAAAACCCTCTAAAATGTTTTCCGTATATTTTCCTTAAGGAAAATTCCAATCCTTTCAGATTTCCGTAAAAATCATCGGTATAAGTATTATAAGAAATATCTTCATATTCTCGAAAATCGACCTCGTCTATTAGATTATCATAATCGTTGTTATATAAAGAAATGCCAAATAAATACTGCGCTGAAAAACTTTTTTCAAAACCTATTTCATAAGAAATTTTCTCAAGAAAATTTAATTGAGTATTACCAAGAAATCCAATAGAATCTGTATAATTTGTATATTCACCGTAAAGTCTTTCAGGTTCGCACATACCGGAAAAATATCCAAAGTTTAAGTAAATCTTACCAAAATCTCCTATTGGCGTGGATATGCCCAACCTAGGACTTAATAGCCACCTGATATTATCACTTCCGAAATTATAATAATCCAGCCTTAAACCGAACTTTGTGCAAGAATTCTCGAAAAAAAATTTATCCTGCAAATAAAACCCCGCCCGAAAAGGATCTTCACTCCATGAAACCTCCTCGGAGATTTCTCCGGGCAAACCGCTATACAAATGTGATTCAATATTATCACGATTTAATTGTACTCCCCCCTTAAGTTGATGCTCTGAATTAATTTGTGAGGTTACTGCAGCCGCAAAATTAATCGTACTAACCCGGGAAGTATCTCTCTCTGTTCTTCCGGAATTACTAAAAATAAAATCGGCAGGCAATAAATCTTTATAATAATATTCACTACCCGGAAAACGCTCATAACCAAAAGGAACTTGCTCCGGTATGCTTATATTCCCAAAAGATATAAGTCCGGTTGTATCTCTGAAATCTACATAAGAACCCTCATCTTCCCAAATAGGGCTCGAGGAGTGTTTGAATTTTGAATAAAAAAGTCTGAGGTCATAAAAGGTAGAAGCATTGACAGAATGGCTGAAATCAAAACCCCATCCATACCTTTTAATACTGTAAGGATTTAAAGCATCCACCCAGTACATAAAATCCCCTCCGGCTACATCGCTCAGAATATTTCCGCTTTCCGCCCAAATTCTTCCATCAGGAGATATATTACTCGAATAATTGGTAACGGTTTCAGTAATTTCGAACAAACCCCTTACGTTAAGTTTTATTTCGGGCTTTATGTGAAAAGTCATTTTCCAGTCTGTTTTATTCATAACATAATTGTCTATCGTTACGGGCAAAGAAAAAGGCTCTACTCTCCTAATATTAGAAACATAAAAAGTTATGATGTTTACTCCGGGAAAAGGTCCGCCAAAACCAAAATCACAGATGTAACCCGGCTTATCCCCATAACTTCCGGGAATCTGGCCAAGAGAATCACTCCCTTCGGTTCTATACACATACATAAACAGATCTCTCCACTCACCCGGGGTAAGAGTATCCCCTTCACTTTCCCTATCTTCCGCGTACCCAGTCCAGCCTTCAAAATACTCATAATCATCGGCCTCTTCTTCCGGAAGTACGGAAGTACCATTCCAACACAAACTGTCTGTCTTATCGACAAAGGGACGAAGAT
>CAYWUC010000185.1:0-2915 GCA_964461395.1 uncultured bacterium | reverse complement strand
CCTCGGAACAGAAGTTATTCCAGTAGATTCGGGCTCAAAGACTCTCAAGGACGCGATTAACGCAGCTATTAGAGATTGGGTTACCAATGTAGAAACAACTTATTATTGCATAGGTTCTGTAGTAGGACCGCATCCATATCCGATGATGGTCAGAGATTTTCAGTCGATTATTGGAGAAGAAAGCAAGAGGCAAATTTTAGAAAAAGAAAATAAGTTACCTAACGTCATTACGGCCTGTGTCGGAGGCGGAAGTAACGCTATTGGTATTTTTTATTCTTTTATGGAAGAAAATAACGTTAAAATGATAGGTGTGGAAGCGGGCGGTTTAGGGCTCGACACTAAAAAACATGCCGCCAGCTTATGTAAAGGAGGAATCGGTACTCTACACGGAGCAATGAGTTATCTTCTTCAGGATAAAGACGGACAAATCACGGAAACGCATTCTGTTGCTCCGGGACTGGATTATCCGGGAGTGGGACCGGAACATTCCTATTTTAAAGATCAAGGAGTTATTGAATTTACAGCAATCACGGATGAAGAAGCTTTAGATGCGTTCAATACACTTTCCCAAATAGAAGGTATAATTCCCGCGCTGGAAAGCTCACATGCCCTAGCCCATGCTATAAAAATTGCCCCGGATATGCCAAAGGAATCGATAATTCTGGTAAATCTTTCAGGACGAGGAGACAAAGATTTGGAGATCGTGGAGGAAATCTTATGCGAGAAACAATAAGTATCTCAGAAAAATTTAAAGAATTAAAAGCTAAAAATGAAGCGGCTTTGATTCTTTATCTTACCGGAGGTTTTCCAAATCTGGCCGAATCTATGAAAATAACTAAAACACTCGCGGAAAGCGGAGCTGATATCATTGAAATAGGCATTCCTTTCTCGGACCCCATCGCGGACGGACCCACAATACAGGAATCCTCACACACTGCGCTTATGAAAGGAACAACCCTAAAAAGAATCATTCATAATATTAAAAAACTCGAAATCGAAAAACCTCTTGTTTTTATGAGTTATTTAAATCCACTCCTCGCCTATGGCAAAGAAGAAATTTTAAGCGACATGAACAAAAGCGGAGTAAGTGGTTTAATTATACCCGACCTGCCCGTAGAAGAAGCAACCGAATGGATCGAATTATCTAAAGAATATAATATAGAACTAATATTTCTGCTAACACCCGCATCGCTTCCAAGAAGAAGGAAAAAAATCGTTCAGGAAACGCGAGGGTTTGTATACTGTGTTTCTGTACTAGGAACCACAGGCGTAAGAAATAAAATGCCTTCATATATTAACAAATTTTTAAAAGATATAAGGAAAAGTACTGAAACACCAATAGCTCTTGGATTCGGTATATCTACGGCAAAACAGATAGAAGTTCTCCGGGATGAAGTCGATGGAGTAATTATAGGAAGCCGAATAATAGAAGCTATAAAAAATGAAGAAAACCTAAAAGAACTCGTAGCGGAGTTTAAGGAAGCCACAAAACGATGAAAACGATAGAAAAACAACATAAAAAAAATACCACAGAGAGCACAGAGAACTTAATCGTCTTAAAAAAACAAAAAATCACAGAGAACACAGAGAAAAACAAAAACCTCTGTGTACTCCGTGGTTAAAAATTTTGGGATGGGTACTGTGGGCTCTGTGTTTTAAGAAGTAGTGGAGGGAAAATGATAATAACAATGTCTTCAGGCGCAACAAAAAAAGATATCACAAGAGTCAAAGAGAAAATAAAAGAACTCGGATATGAATCAAAAATCTTTAAGGGCGTAAAGAAAACAGTAATTCATGTAATAGGCGCAACGGACAGAGAAAGAATAACTCAATCGATAGAACAACTTCCCGCTGTAGAACGGCTCACGCCTATCTTGAGTCCATTTAAAATGGGCAGCAGAGAATTCCATCCTGAAAATACAATTGTTTCGGTAAATGGTAAGACAATTGGTGGTGAAGAAATTGTAATTATGGCGGGTCCATGTTCAGTCGAATCCGAAGATATCGTATTGAAAATAGCAAAAGAAGTCAAGGAGGCGGGCGCAAAAATACTTCGCGGAGGAGCCTTTAAACCCAGAAGTTCCCCTTACAGTTTCCAGGGAATGGGAGAAAAAGGGCTAAAAATACTGGCAGAAGCCAGAGAACAAACCGGGCTTTCCATAATAACCGAAGTCGTATCCGAAGTCGATGTACCTCTGGTTGCAAAATACGCCGATATTCTACAAATAGGAGCACGGAATATGCAAAATTACCAACTGTTAAAAACGGTCGGAAGGTTTAACAAACCTGTTTTACTCAAAAGAGGTATATCGGCGACCATCGAAGAATGGCTTATGTCTGCTGAATATATACAATCAGAAGGTAATCACGATGTAATTTTGTGCGAAAGGGGAATCAGAACCTTCGAAACTTATACAAGGTACACTCTCGATATAAGTACTGTACCGGTTATAAAAGAGCTCAGTCATCTTCCTATAATTGTAGACCCAAGTCATCCCGCAGGCAACAGTAAATACGTTCCAGCTCTGGCCAGAGCTGCAATAGCAGCAGGAGCCGATGGAATATTAATGGAAGTTCACACCCAACCTTCTCAAGCTCTTTCCGACGGAAAACAATCTGTTAAGCCTATAGTATTCAAAGAATTAATGAATGACTTAAAAAACATAGCAAAAGTAGTGGGAAGGAAAATATGAAACGAATAATATATCAAGGAGAACCGGGCTGCAACAGCGACGTCGCGTCCAATAAATTTTTCCCGAAGAACATAAAAAGAATAGGTGTACGAACATTTAAAGATATCTTTGAAATGGTGAAAAGCAAAGCTGAAACTTACGGTGTTGTTCCCGTAGAAAATTCTCTTACAGGAAGTATCCATCAGAATTATGATCTACTGCTCGAATATGACGTCTGGGTTA
>CAYWUC010000184.1:0-7022 GCA_964461395.1 uncultured bacterium | reverse complement strand
CCTATCTTATGGTTTGCTTATAGCTTGTTGGCAAGTTATTAGGTCTTGGATTTTAGGTATTAGGTTTTAGGAAAAAGAAAGGGATTTTTTTTGACTAGGAAGAAATTTAGATATGATCATATTATGAAAAAATTGGTAATTATAATTACTATTCTTATTTTTTGCATTTCCTGCGAGAGAATAGATGATGATCTTAAGAGACATACGGATTTACTTATTGAATATTCTGAATATGATTATGAGGAAATAAATGATATTGAATTTACTTACATGGATAGTAGTGATGCAGATCTACGAGACCTTAGAGAAGAATACAATTTAGAGACAATCGCGGGGGAAGGCGATGAGTTATCCAGGATAATGAACTTGATGTTCTGGGTCAATGAAAATTTAAGACATGATGGTAATTCTCAAAATCCCTATCCTCCAAACGCGGCAAATATAATAGAGACTTGCATGAATGAAGATAGAGGGGTGAACTGTAGAATGCTGGCAACCGTACTTAATGATTTTTATTTGTCCATGGGATTAAAATCGAGATTCGTTACCTGTAAACCTTATGAATATGATTTTAATGATTGTCATGTAATAAACATTGTGTATTCGACTCAATTTGACAAGTGGATTATGATGGATCCTTCTTTCGCCGGCTATTTTACGGATGAAAATGATAATTTTCTTGGCCTTTCTGAAGTAAGAGAGGAATTAATCGGGGATGATGTATTAGTTTTTAGCAGTCATTTAAATTATAATGGAGGTAGATATACGGGACAAACATATAGGGCCTATCTTGCAAAAAATCTATTCCGCTTTGCGTGTCCGGTTGAGAGTGCATTTAATTATGAAGCGTTGAATATCAATGATAGAGAGTATATCGAATTAATGCCTTTGAATTATTCTTCGCCCGAGCAGAATCGTTTCACATATACAAGAAATCCGGATATTTTTTGGGCAGCACCATAAACCGGTTAAATGGTTGAATCGTTAAATAGGAAAAACATAAAAAACATTCGTGTGATTCGTGTGATTTGTTGTTTCTCTTAGTTTTGACTAAAGACTCGTGACTTGCGACTCAAGACTCAAGACTTATTTGGTAGCCAGGGAATAAAGCAGCGCGGTGCCAAGGGGTAGTGCTTTTTCGTCGATATTAAACCCGGTGGTGTGAAGTTTGGAGTGGATGCCTTTTTTCTTGTTTGCTCCTCCCATAAAGACAAAAGTTCCCGGAATTTCCTGCAGGTAATAGGCGAAATCTTCTCCTCCCATAATCGGATTTTCCATGAGCTCTATATTTTTAAATATACTTTTTGCTATTTTTATTAGATTTTCTGTTTTTTCAGGGTCGTTTTTCATTATGGGATAGCCTCTCTGGTAGGCAAGTTCATAATCTACGCCTAAGGAAAGGTTAAGTCCTTTGAGAATGTTTCCTATCCACTGGGGCGCTTTTTGCCATAATTCTTTTTCGATTGTGCGGACAGTGCCTTTCATTTTAACTTCTTCGGGTATTATGTTGAATGCTGTTCCTCCGTTTATTGTGCATATTGAAATAACAAAAGGACTTTTCGGATCGGATTTCCTCGAAACCAGGCTTTGAGTTTGATTTATAAATAAAGAAGAAGCATAAATCGGGTCTATTGCCTTGTGTGGTTCTGCGGCATGTGCGCCTTTACCTCTTATAGTTATTTCCATTTCATCCGCGGCTGCCAGCATAACTCCCGGTTTTAAGGTTAAGGTTCCGACTTCTGCTTCGGGGTCGATATGAATCGCGTAAATTTCCGATATACCCTTTAAGGCTCCATTTTCAATCATTCCTTTTGCGCCGCCGGGGATTTTTTCTTCGGAAGGTTGGAAAATTAGTCTGACAGGAGGAGGGTTTTTTGTCTCGGATAAGAGTTTTGCCGTTCCAAGGAGCATTGCCATGTGTGTGTCGTGTCCGCAGGCGTGCATATAACTTTGATTTTTCGATTTGTAGGAGAGAGAGTTTTTTTCGGTGATAGGCAGGGCATCCATATCCGCGCGTAAGGCTATTCGGTTTTTTCCTTTACCTATATCTGCTATAAGTCCTGTTTTATTTAAGGTTTTATGTTTAAGCCCCAGGGCTTTCAGCTCTTTTTTGATAAAATCATGAGTCCAGTTTTCCTCGAACGCGGGTTCGGGATGTTTGTGGAGTTCATGTCGCGTATTTATTATATAATTTTTAATTGATTTTGCTTTCTCAAGCGCGTTTCTCATTATTGTAATTTAGTAAAAAGGATATTTAAATCAAGGGTAATTGGGCACGCAGATTTATGGAGGTCCTCAGTATAAGAAGGGGAAGGGGTTTTAAACTGAGTGAAAGGTATAAACCTGCGTGCATAAAATAATATTCTTCTATTCTATGGAGATTTTGACTTTTTCGTGCTCGTTATTTACTTCTACAAGTGTAAAACTTCCCTCGACTTTTTGTATATGTTTAAGCGCCTTTCTTAAAAATAATTTAGCTTTCTTCGCGTCTTCGGCATCTTCTCCTATTTCAGGTATGAAGAAAGGTAAAATTTTGACGACAGTCAAAGGCAGCCTTAGATTTACATTATCTTCTTCATTATCGCTTTGAACGTTTACAATCAGTTTCTTAGGAGTTCCGGCTTTCTTTATTATATCTTTACTGTCTTTTATCCAGAAGCGAACGGTTTCATCTCCATCCTCGATTTCTATTATTGGTTCATTGCTTATCTCGGATTCTTTTAGAATTTTTAAAAGACTGTCTCTCGGTATTTTTTCGCAGTCTTTTTCCCATGATTCGTCGCAGAATTCCGCGAATTCGAGCGCTTCTTCCACTAAAGCCTTCGGCGCATTAATCCTGACAGTTTCTCCGTTATTTTCCGAGACTTCTAAGGTTAGAAACGGTATTGCTAAATTCAATAAAATTAATAAACTCATAATTCCTCCTTTATGTATTGTACTAATATATTAATACAAAATTAAAATTTGTCAAGGGGTTTTCTAAATTTTTGCCAAAAAAGCAAAAATAGTTAATTGGTTGATTGGAAAGTTGGTAAAAAACTGAAATCCGTATTATGCCCTTGGAGGGAAACGGTAATTGGTGCGTATTGAATACATATTTCTCGTTTCCGTTAATTAACTAATATGCTAATTAACGAATTCGCCGATTCGAAGAACATAATGATTTGGGTTCTTGACAATGTACTTTAATAGGGTAAAATATGTTTAGAAGTAAGTATAAAAAGGAGGGTGTATAATGATTAGTTGTCCAGAATGCGGTGAACCTCTTGATAGTGATAAGCTGCTGTTTAAAATGGATTATTCTGTAATCGAATGCGCTAACTGTGGTAGCAGGTGGAATTTAAAAGTAAGAAGGAATAAATTTTATAGAGTTTTTGGTGCTATCTTTGGGTGCTTGTCTTTCATCTTGCTTTCTGCAATCATGGCTATTTGGGGTTTATTGTGGTTGGGTGTTATAGCCTTTTTTGTTATTCTGGGCGTTGGGTTTCTAATCATGCGTAATTTCGTTGAAAAATTCATTGAAATTGTTAAATATTAATTAAGGTGAGTGTACGATTAAATGATCTTATCTTTAATATGGAAAATAAAACTTTTATTAGGAATTCATAAAGCCGGTAGGCTATCATAGAAAAGCTAAGAATTTTAGGTGTTTCAATTTTACTCTTATCTCTATCCTGTTCGGCAGCCCAGTATGTTAAGTGCGATGGCTACAATTATAAAACGGTAGAAAACGATCCTTTGAAAGCGCGGATTTACACGCTGAATAACGGACTAAAAGTTTACATGACAATATTTAAAGATAAGCCCCGAGTTCAAACATGTATTGCGGTTCGTGTTGGTAGCAAAAATGATCCTGCGGAAACCACGGGTTTGGCGCATTATTTAGAGCATCTCCTTTTTAAGGGCACAGATGATTTCGGCACTATTGATTTTGAAAGTGAAAAAGTTTTACTTGATTCAATCGAAGCTCTTTACGAAATGCGTCGTATGGAAACAGATTCTCTTATTCGCGAGAAGATATACAGGGAAATCGATAGTTTATCTTACCGGGCGTCCAAATTTGCGGTTGCGTCCGAATATGATAAGATGCTTTCGGTTGTGGGCGCGCGCAGGACAAACGCATTTACAAGTAATGATTTTACCTGTTACGTTAACGATATTCCTTCTAACCAGATAAAGCAGTGGTTGAGGATCGAATCCGAGCGATTTCGCGATCCTGTTTTCCGATTATTTCACACTGAGCTGGAGGTTGTTTACGAAGAAAAAAACCGCTCAATGGATTCTGATAGACGCAAAAAGTGGGAGGCTATATGCGCGGGTATGTGGCCTAATCATCCATACGGAACTCAGACAACTCTGGGGGATCCCGAGCACTTGAAGAATCCATCTATAAAAAATGTTTATGATTATTACAGAAAATGGTATGTCCCAAACAATATGGCTATATGTTTGTCCGGTGCTTTTGACCCTGATTCTATGGTAAGGATGATAGATGAAACATTCGGCAAATTTGAATCAAAAAAATTACCCGAATTAGAATTACCAGAAGAAGATCCAATAACTGCTCATGTTGAAAAGGAGGTATTTGGTCCTGATATGGAAAGTGTTCTTATTGGTTTTCGCTTTCCAGGCGCGAAATCTAAGGAAGCTGAACTATTATTTGTGACGGATTGGGTTATGGCAAATGATGTCGCGGGTATAATCGATTTGAATCTTAAGCAGAAACAATTGGTGATTGAACCTTATTCGCAAGCGGGCATTAAAGTTGATTATGGAGCTCATTTCTTTGGAGGTCGTCCGCGTGAGGGACAATCTCTGGAAGAAGTTAAAGATTTATTGTTAGCCCAAATAGATTCGCTTAAAGCTGGAGCTTTCCCTGATTGGTTGCCGGGCGCTGCCGTAAAAAATATAAAACTTGGTGAGATTAAGAGTTTTGAAAGTAATTGGCCCAGAGCGCTTACATTTGTGAATCCTTTTATAAATCAGCAAAAATGGGAAGATGTGGTTCGAAAATGGGAATTTCGAGAGTCTATCAAAAAGAAAGATATTATCGATTTCGCCAGAAAATATTATAGGGATAATTATGTAGTTGTCTACAAGAAAACCGGAGAGGATACGAACGTCATAAAAATACAAAAGCCGCCTATTACTCCTGTAGAACTTAATAGGAATATACAATCGGGATTTTTTAAAGAGGTAGGAAAAATGAATGTTCCGGAAATAGAGCCCGTTTTCCTGGATTTTAAAAAGGATCTGGAACATATCGCATTTAGTGAAGATATAGAAATTTTATACAAACAGAATAAAGATAACGACCTGTTTTCAATAACTTATCTTGTGGATATGGGAAATAATCACAATAAAAAGCTCGGAGTTGCCATGGAATATCTGAAATATCTTGGAACATCTAAATATTCACCGGAAGAATTTAAGCAGGAATCTTTTAAGCTTGGTTGTTCATTTGGCGCGTGGGCAAAAGATGACCAGCTCCGGATATTTTTCTGGGGATTGTCAGAAACATTCGAGGACGGCTTGAGGCTTCTTGAGCATTTACTTACCGATGCTAAAGGAAACCCCGAGGCATTAGAAAACTTAGTCGAGGATATCTTGAAGAAACGCGAGGATGCCAAATTGAACAAACGTACAATTTTGTTTGATGCTATGTATGACTATGGTGTTTACGGTGAGAATTCGCCTTTTAGAAATATTCTCCCAGGGGCGGAATTAAAAGAGCTTACTTCTGAGGAGTTGATTAATATAATCAAAAAGATTTCCAATTATAAGCACAGGATTCTCTATTATGGTCCGCTTGCCAAATCTGAGTTGAAGGAAATGCTTTTTCGGTATCACAAATTGCCTGATTCATTACAAGAAATACCTGAAGAGAAAAAATACCAACAATTGCCTACTTTGAGGAACAAAATTTATGTATGTGATTACGATATGAAACAGGCGGAAATTATAATGCTTTCAAAAAGTGTACCTTATAATCGGAGCAATATTGGTGTGTGCAGGTTATTTAATGAGTATTACGGAGGAAGCTTTTCATCGGTTGTGTTTCAGACACTGCGTGAATCCAGAGCGCTTGCGTATTCGGTTTGGGGAGCTTATCAGAGTCCAGGCAGACCCGAAAGAGCGCATTATATTTTTTCGTATATCGGAACTCAAGTTGACAAGCTTGAAGAAGCGCTCGATGGGATGTTCGATTTGCTTAACAACATGCCAGAATCCCGGAAACTCCTGGATGACTCTAAAGATGCGATTATCAAACAACTCCAAACAGAGCGGATTACAAAGGAATCGATCATCTGGCGTTACGTATATGATAAGCGAATGGGAAATGATTATAAAGATTATCGTATTGATATATACGAACAAGTGCCTGAAATGACGATGAAAGATCTGGCAGGATTTTTTAGTAAATATATAAAAGGGAAGAAATATACCATACTTGTATTGGGGGATGTAGACAAACTTGATTTTAGTGTTTTAAGGAAGTACGGAAAAGTCGAGCAGTTAGGTCTTGAAGAAGTGTTTGGTTACTGATTTTTTTTGTAATAAAAACATAAAACCTAGTTAAATTCAAGCCTAATTTGAAGTTTTAAATAGTTTAGTTTTTAAAGGTCTTTGAAAGGATTCAGGGCTCTGTACTTAACACTTTGATTCTTTCTGCTATTTAAGATCCGTAGTTCTTGACATGATTGTTAATTTGTTTAAATTGGGTCTTAGAATATGATTAAATAAAACTATAAGAATAAAGGAGATTGAAATGAAAAGTATTAAATATTCGTTAATTGGGTTTTTATTTATAATTGGCATGACTATCTCCTCTCATAACGATGTGCTTGCTGCAACAGCGACGGTTGATACAAACGAAGTTTATCAAACGATGGAAGGGTTTGGAGCGTCGGTTGCCTGGGAAGTTTGGCAGCTTTACAATCATTCAGAGAAGAGTGAGGTTTATAATTATATTTTTAAAGAGCTTGGTTTGGATATACTTCGTCTGCGAAATATATATGAGA
>CAYWUC010000183.1:0-3620 GCA_964461395.1 uncultured bacterium | reverse complement strand
TAAAAAAGGATTTTTGTGAGCAGGGCTAAAAGATATTGCATTTATAGAGCAATCTTATTTTTTCTTTTGTTTTCTCTAAGTCTTATTTTTAGAGAAAAAGGAAAAATGCTTCTCCCATTGTTTTTTGTTATTTTTGTATTTCTTCTTGATGAATTCTTATTGTTTTTTCTTCAAGAAAAAGCGAGATTATATCACTTTCTATTAGATGTAACATATCTTTCCTTTTTGATTGTTTATACCGGTGCGGCTTTGAGTCCATTTGTTCCTTTCTATCTCCCAATTGTGGTTTTAAGCGCTTATTTGCTTTTTTCGATCGATTCATTTATTGTTAGTGGTTATTCAGCGATTTCCTTTGGTTTGATCGCGATTTTTTTGACGGAAAAAATACCTGAAAATCTTTTTTTGATTAGTATTCCGGCTTTTCCTCCGATTGATATCGTTTTGATTGAATTTATTGTTTATTCTTTTGCTTTTCTTTTTACAGCAGCGGTTTCTTCTCTTGTTGTTCATGTGTTACGGGAGCAACTTATCAGAGTTAAAATCGATATTTCCGATATAGTAGAAGCTATCGATTACGGTATTATAACTGTGGACGAACAGGGGCGTATTGTTTGGAGTAATTCTAAAGCTGAAGATTTTCTTCATATTACTCTTTCGCCGGGGAAAATACTTCTCGATATTACCTCTTCTCCGTTTAAGAAACCGATAGAGAAACTTTTAGACGGAAAAGAAAAAAAAGTAGAATTTGAAAGTGAGAATAGGATCTTTATGATGAGGTCCAGTGATTTATTTGACGGAAAAGGTACGATATTAATGATAAACGATCAAACCGAGGAAAAAGAGATAGAAAAGAAGATGCAAATGAGAGACAAATTGGTTACACTTGGAAATTTTGCCGCCAATCTTGCTCACGAAGTCAGGAATCCTGTCTCTTCAATTAGAGCTTCAGCTGAGTTGATTAGTCCTTCAGGAAAAGGAAATTTGGAAAAAAATGAAAGACTTAGAAAACTTATAATTAAAGAATCTGATAGATTAGATTATCTGGTTGAAAGTTTTTTAGATTTTACTAAGAGTTTTAATTTGGAAAATAGAACAATTATGCCTTATAATTTGGTTGAAGATATTATAAGTGATCTTAAAACGACTAAATTTTTCAATAAAGAGATTGAGTTTAAGAACGAAGTGAGCAAAGATTTTACTATTAAAGGGGATTATAATCTTTTAAAGAGTGTATTATCTAATTTAGGTGTTAATTCTTTAAAAGCTATGACTGATGGGGGATCTCTGTTTTTTGGGAATAAAAAAGATAATGAAAAAAAGGTTCTTTTTGTCAGAGATACAGGATGCGGTATAATGGAAAAAGATTTAAATAAAATATTTTCTCCTTTTTATACGCATTTTAAGGAAGGTTTTGGTTTCGGACTACCTATTGTAAAAAAAATCGTAGAATTGCATAATTGGAAGATTGAAATCGATAGTGTCGTTAATAAAGGAACAGAAATAAGGATAATAGTATGAAAGAAAAGATATTAGTTATCGATGATGAAGTAAGTATCCTCGAGGTAGTCAAATTAGGTTTGGAGGAAGCTGGGTTTAAAGTCGATGTTTTTTCAGATCCGATAGAAGCTTTAAATGCTTTTTCCGAAAGTAATTATGATGCCGTCCTTACAGATATAAATATGCCTGAAATGTCCGGGCTTGAGGTTCTTCGTCGTTGTAAAAAAATTAATCCGGAATCGGTGGTTATACTTATAACCGCTTATTCTTCAATCGATTCCGCGATAGAAGCAATAAGAGGCGGAGCATTAGATTATATAAGGAAACCTTTCAGAATGGAAGAATTGATTTTGAGATTGAATGAGGCATTGGACAGAATAAAAATTAAAAAAAGCTTGAAAAATCTTAGAGAAGAAAAACTCGAAGAATTCAGAATTATCGGAAACAATTATAAAATGAAAGAAATACGAGAAAAAATAAAAAAAGTAGCTGCTACAACTTCTTCTATTCTTATTTATGGGGAAAGTGGCACAGGCAAAGAATTAGTTGCGAATCTAATTCATTATAATTCTGATAGACCGGGTAAATTCATTCCTGTCAACTGTTCGGCTTTTCCCTCAGAGTTGTTGGAATCTGAGCTTTTTGGATATAAGAAAGGAGCCTTTACAGGGGCAGATAGGGATAAAAAAGGCTTATTTGTTGCCGCGGATAAAGGTACCTTATTTTTGGATGAGATAAGTACATTGCCAATGGAACTTCAACCTAAAATACTGAGAGCCATACAGGAAATGAGTTTTACACCTCTTGGGAGTACGAAAGAAATCGAGGTAAATGTAAGAATTGTTAGCGCGACAAATGAAAATGTTGAAAAACTTGTGGAAAACAGTAATTTTAGAGAAGATTTATATTACAGATTAAATGTGATTCCGATAAAAATACCGCCTTTACGAGAACGGAAGGAAGATATACTTCCTTTAGTTCAACATTTTAACAAAAAAATTTCCGAACGGCTTAACGTAAAAGAAAAAACGTTTACCGATGAAGCGTATGAAAAATTTATGAATTATAAATGGACCGGAAACGTCCGGGAATTAGAAAATCTACTTGAAAGATTAATTGTTTTAGAGGATTCGGAAGTTATAAATGCTTCTGTTATTCCTGAAGAATTTAGTCGTAGCAATCAGATAGACAGGTTGAATTTGGAGGAAATTGAGAGGAAAACTATAAAGAAAGCATTGGAAATGTCTAATAAAGACAAAAACAAAGCTGCGGATCTTTTAGGGATTCACCCTTCTACTCTTTATAGGAAAATCAAAAAGTTGAATATTAATTCTGCTTTTTAATAGATGGGGTTAACTTGAAATGATTTTATTTTATTTTTTCGTTATCGGTCTTAGTGTTGACTTTCAGCTGGATAGGGATACTAATTCTATTCCTTATGTTATTGTAAATTATAGAATGCCTTATTCGGATCTGATTTTTTATAAGAATGATAGTATTTATACCGGAGAATATTTAGTCTCTGTAGTTGTAGAAGAAGACGGATATCAAATGAACGGTAAGAGTAAAAAACATCAGTTATTGGTTGATAATTATGATGAAACGTTATCCTCAAACAAATATTTTAATGGGTTAATGGAAATAAAAGTTCCTGAAGGCAAGATAAAGTTGACTTTAAAGATATCGGATCGTAATTCGAGTAGAAGTTGGACAAGGACGAGGGAATTGGGAGTTTCTAAGTTAAAGCCCACGGATATTGCTTCTATTAGGTGGTTTTCAAATCCTTCAAGAGAGGTTATTACCGATAAGGATACTATCAGAATAAGATTAAATATTTTTAGCAGTGAAGAAGGTAAAACTCAGCTTAAATTTTACTTTAAGGATGAAGAAGGAAAATTTTCTTTTCAAAGGGATACAATATTACCTGACAGGGAAAATCAGGAGTTAGGAGTTATTGTTCCCGCGAATAAATTTAAAGAAGCATTATATGAATTTACTGCGGAAGTACAAAACGTTACTGGAAGTAAAACAGCCAAAAAATCTATTTCTTTTAGAGTATGGAAACCTTTCTTCGAATCAAATAGATTTGTCGATAGAGTAAAACAAATTGAGTATATTGCATC
>CAYWUC010000182.1:0-8312 GCA_964461395.1 uncultured bacterium | reverse complement strand
GCTTAATAAAATAGTAAGCAAACATACTCTACTTTTCATAATGCCTCCTTTAAATTATTATTGCTTCTCTAAAATTAAATAATATCAACATTAAATCAAGATTTTTATTCCTTGACTGCTGCGTACTATTATCTTTTTTTGTTTAATATTTCTTAAAAAATCTACTTCAATAATATCATTTTGCCTAATGATGTAAATCCAGGAGTTTTGAGCCGGTAGAAATATATTCCACTGGGATATTTGGCAGCATTCCACTTGTATAGATGATTCCCGGCATTGAGTTCCTCATTGACAAGTGTTTCTACTTCCCTGCCAGAAACATTATAGACGCCGAGAGAGACTTTTTCTCTTTCAGGTATTTTAAATTCAATATAAGTTACAGTGTTAAAAGGATTCGGATAATTTTGTCTCACTTGATATGTGGATCCGGTGTTTTCTTCGTTAGTAATTCCGGCTTCTTCATTTAATCTATTATACACTTTTTCCGGTCCGAATGATTCTAACTGTCCCTCATCTTCTGAAAAAACCGATTCACCCGAATAGGAAATTGTTATTTCGTCTCCTTTCTCTATAGTTTCTGAAAGCTGTAATTTAAGCGTTGTGAAATCATTAGAATGAACTTCTATATTGTCTATGGAAATATTATTTGAACTATTTTGGTTGATAACAAAATCCGAATAGCCGCTGTCTGGTTTAACCATATTTTTATTAAAAGCAACATTAATTTCAATTCCATTTGAATCGACCACGGCGGAATAAAAAACAGGAGCGGATCCAACAGGAGAATCAGAAAAATCGGTAATCCCGTATCCGTATGCAAATAGTGGGTTGTATGGGCTATCACCAAAATTAATAGGGATATCTTCCATTTCTGCCGGCCAGCTATGTGATAGGAGACCTGAAGGATTATAATCGCCAAATAATACATCCGTTATTCCCCTTCCTTCTGTTCCCGGCAGCCAGGCTGCTATAATCGCATCGGAATATGGAATAATAGATTCAATAATTAATGGTCTTCCTGAAATCAAGATAATAACGATAGGCAGACCAGCGTTTTTAATATTTCTGATTAGATTAATCGTTGAGTCCGGTATACTCAGATCAGTTCTGTCCCCGGAGCTTTCCGCGTAAGGTGTTTCGCCAATAACCACAATAGCGACATCAGCTGTCGTATCACTTAATTCGCCGCTTTCAGAATATTTAATTTCGGCATCGGGTGCTGCTTCTTCTATGGCTTCCAGAATTGTAGTTCCTATGGTGATATCGCCACTGTAACCCATCCAGCTAATAGTCCATCCCCCGCATTGATATCCAAGATTGTCGGCATGTTCTCCCGCGAGAAAAATATCGATGTTTTCTTTAGATAGAGGTAATACTCCGTCCTTTTTCTTCAATAAAACTAAAGATTTCCGAACTGCCTCGCGCGCTACTTCTCTGTGAGTTTCGGTTCCGATGGAATCCAAAAGACTTCTATCGGCATAAGGTCTTTCAAATAATCCCATTTCGAATTTAACGCTTAAAATGCGCCTTACCGCGTTGTCTATTCTATTTTCACTAACGTTTTCATCTTCGACGAGGTCTTTTAATGTATTATAAAACTCAATATAGTTAAAAGGAGTCATAGTCATATCTATTCCGGCATTTATAGCCGTTTCAATTTTATCCGCGAGAGAACCGCTTAATTGATTTATTCCGTCCCAGTCGGACACAACAAACCCTTCAAATCCTAATTCTTCCTTTAGAACAGTATCTATCAAATAATAGTTACCGTGACATTTTACACCATTCCAGCTGCTGAATGAAATCATTACAGTTTTAACATTATTTTCGACCGCCTTAATATAACCGGGTAAATGAATAGCCCGTAGAGTTTCTTCGTCTATTTGCGCGTTTCCCTGGTCATCTCCGCCCGTTGTTCCGCCATCGGCAACATAATGTTTAGCGCAGGCTAAAATACTGGAACTTCGGGAAACCGTATCTCCCTGTAAACCTCTAATTATTGCGGAGCCCATCATTTCAGCCAACTCGGGTGTTTCGCCGAAACTTTCATACGTTCTGCCCCAGCGTTCATTTCTGGCGACGGCGATACAGGGGCCGAATGTCCAGTTCAAACCGGTCGCGGATACCTCCATTGCCGTAATTTTTCCTATTTTTTCAGCAAGGATAGAATCACGAGTACAACCTAATCCTATGTTATGAGGAAATATTACCGCGCCGTAAGCGTTATTGTGACCGTGTACCGCGTCGATTCCATAGATTATAGGTATGCCGAGGCGAGTCGACATCGCACTGCTCTGAAAGCCATCAAACATATCCGCCCATGTTTCCGGAGTGTTTGGGTATGGCGACGAACCACCCCCGCTTAGCAAGGAACCCAAATAGTATGTCGATATATTATTTATAACGTTATCGGATCTTCTTTCCGCCTGAATCATCTGCCCAACTTTTTCATCTAACGTCATCCGGCTTAAAAGGTCTTCCACTCTTTCTTCGACCGTTGCAGTACTATCTAAGTATATTGTATCCTGGGCAGACAATGGTTTCACTAAGAATATTAAGCAAAATAGTATCAGTTTTTTTATCATATTATATTTCATATTTAAGATAGTGCCTCCTCTAATTAAACTCGGCCGTAAAAGGCGCGGGCTAATATTACTGATTTTCTTTATTGTAATTTGTTAAAATTTCGATGGTGTGTTTCAGTAATTTTGTATCTCCCCAATTACCATGTCCGGGGATGACTATTCTCGCATTTTTATACTTGTTTAAAACTTTCTCGACCGATTTTGGCCATTCTTTCATGTTTGCGTCACCGGTAAAACCGGGGCCTTTACTTTCAAGGGACTTAATCATACATCCGCCAAATAAGATTTTTCTATTATGAAAATATACTACCAAATTATCGATAGAGTGAGATTCGCCGGGGAAATAAACCTCTATTATTTCCTTTTCTATGTTCAATAATAAACCTTCTTCGATATCGAATAAGTGGTTGGGAGCTTCAAATTTTTGTGTTTTATACGCTTCAAGACATTTTTGATTTGCTTTCCCCGATTTTTTCAATAATTCTGAAGCCGCTGCCATTGTTTTGTATATTTTACCATCTTTTATCAGTCTGGCTGTAACTTTAGAACCATATATGGGAATGTTTTGACTCAGCAAATACTCGTTTCCGCCCAAATTGTCGTTGTGAAACCCGGTGTTGATTTCTATGATATTGGCTTTTTCGTTTTTACTCTTTATCCACTCGACAACTTTTTGTGTCGCTTTATTGTTATAGGGAGTATCGACGAAAGCAACTTTATTTTCTGATAAAAATACAACGAGAGAATTTCCCGGCCAGGGGAAAGAATGAGTGACGACATAAACTCCGGTTTCTATTTTCGTAATTTGTAAATCCTTACTCAATTGTATCTGATTCTCACCTGCCTTAAGAGAATTATTTGTAAACATTATAATAAAGAGTAAAATTACTTGTGTAAAGCATTTGATTGAATTCTTACGCATTAAATTTATTCTCATATCAAACTAAATCCAGCAAAATTTCTATTGAGATTTCGACACATTTAAAGCACTTTTCTTCGAGCAAATTATTTTCTTTAAATGTCCTTTGTCCTTCTTCTGTTGTTAAGTCACATTTAATAATATCGTAGCAAATAGCGCTTCCCATTTTTTCTTCGAATTTACTGTAAAACTCCAGAGCTTTAGAAAAGGCTTTTTCTTTGATATCATTTTCTTCTAATTTTTGCCTTCCGTATTTCAGATTTATAGAAAGAATCGCACCGGTTACGGCACCACATACAGAGCCTTTTCTGCCTATGCCTCCGCCAAAGCCCGTAGCAATCCTCGGATTCTTTTTTAGACCTAAGTAATCTTGCATTGCCATTAAAACACTCTCGGCGCAATTGAATCCTTCTTTGAAGAAAGATACCGCCTTTTTTGCTAATTTATCTTTTTCTTCCATATTAGCAGTGTAATTTTTTTTGATAAAAAGTCAATATTCTTAAGACTAAAAGAGGATTCTTCTTTTTTATCTCTTCTTGACTTAGTAAGTATTGAACTTATCTTTAGGAACGTGAAAAAAGAAAGAAGGAAAATTGAAATAAGAGGTATTGTTCAGGGAGTTGGATTTCGCCCGACAGTATATCGCCTCGCAAAGAAGCATAGCCTTAAAGGGTTTGTTCTTAATGATAGTCAAGGAGTAACACTTGATATTGAAGGATCTCCCGAGGGCATAAATTCTTTTTTGAAAGAATTCAAAAAGAATCCACCTCCACTTTCAAATATCGAAAAACTCTTATCAAAAAAACTTACCCCAAAAAAATTTCGTGAATTCAAAATAATTGAAAGTAAAGAGAGAAAAGAAAAAAAGACTCTTGTTTCTCCCGATACAGCAATATGTAAGGATTGTAAAAAAGAATTGTTGGATAGTAAAGACAGGAGATATCAATACCCGTTTATAAATTGTACAAACTGCGGACCACGTTTTACGATAACAAAAATACTTCCGTATGATAGAAAAAACACGACTATGAAAAAGTTCAAAATGTGCGAAAAATGCAAAGAGGAATATGAAAATCCGTCAATGCGAAGATTTCACGCTCAACCCAACGCGTGCGGTGATTGCGGTCCTCATCTTAAGCTTTTAAACGGAAAAGGAAAGGAAATAAAAGGAAATCCGATAGATAAAACAATAAAATTTTTGAAAGAGGGAAAGATAGTCGCGGTTAAAGGTCTTGGAGGATTTCATCTCGCCTGCAACGCGGAAGATAAAATAGCGGTCGAAACTTTAAGAAAAAGGAAAAAACGTCCTTATAAACCACTCGCTCTTATGGCAAAAGATATTGCGGTTACAAGTAAATTCGTGGATTTGTCCGGTAAAGAAAAGGAACTTTTGAAGAACCCCAGGGCGCCGATAGTTCTTCTTGAAAAAAAGAAGAATTGCGTTCTTCCGGAAAATATTGCTCCGAACAATAATTGTCTCGGCTTTATGCTACCATATACCCCATTGCACGTTCTTTTATTGGAAAATTTAGAAGTTCTGATAATGTCTTCCGGTAACAAAAAAGATGAACCAATAGCTTTTGATAATGAAAACGCGGTCGAAAGGATAAGTAGTATAGCAGATTATTTTCTTGTTCACGACAGGGATATATGGATTCAGGCGGATGATTCGGTGGCCAGAGTAGTAGAGGGGGAAACTCTTCTTCTGAGACGCGGACGGGGTTATGCGCCCGAGCCGCTCCGAAGTCCCACCCGGAACAAGAAGAAAATTATCGGATTCGGAGCGCACAAGCATAACACTTTTACTATTTCAAGGGAAAATGAAATTTTCGTGAGTCATTATATAGGGGAAACGGACAATATCGAAACAATAAAAGCGTTTGAAAGAGGAATTAAACATTTTATTAGCTTCTTCGACATCCCTCCCGATATAGCTGCTGTCGATTTTCATCCGGAATATGAAGCTACAAAATTTGGTAAAAAGTGGGCGAAAATAAACAAAAAACCTTTAATGGAAATCCGGCACTATCATGCTCACGTAGCATCCTGCCTTTTGGATAACGGATTAGATGAGAAAGTGATAGGGGTCACCTGGGATGGGACAGGTTACGGGTCGGATGGGAAAATTTGGGGAGGGGAATTTTTAATTGCCGATTTAAGTGAGTATGAAAGAAAAGCGCATTTAAAATACATACCTCTTCCCGGAGGGGATATGGCGGTAAAAGAACCATGGAGGATGGGAGCTACATATTTATACAAAGCTTTCGGAGAGGATTTCCTTAATCTTGATATAGGTTTTGTGAGAAAACTCGATAAGAGAAAATGGAAAGTTATAGAAAACATGATAAATAAAGGGGTTAATTCACCTGATAATTCTTCGATAGGAAGGTTATTTGACGCAGTCTCATCTATTCTTGGGATTAGAGATACAGCTACATATCAGGGACAGGCTGCGATCGAGCTTGAAATGATAGTGAAAGAGTCAGTAAAAGAATGTTATAAATTTAGGATAAAAAAAGATAAGAATATCTATATTATAGATCCAATGCCCGTCATAAAGGCTATTGTCAAAGATATTGAATCCGGAATTTCGAAAGAAACGATATCCGCAAAATTTCACAGAGCTCTATCAGGAATGATTTTGGAGGTTTCAAGTTTGTTGAGAGAAGAAACAGGCATAAATAGAATTTGTCTTACAGGCGGAGTTTTTCAGAATATTGTTTTAAGAAAAGAAGCAACCGCAAAATTGCAGGAAGGAAAATTCAAGGTTTATAATCACAAACAAATACCTCCGAATGACGGGGGGATTTCAGCGGGACAGGTAGCAATCGCGATGAAACGTTTCAAAAACTAATTATTAAACACAAAGGACACGAAGCCACTTCACATTCCGCCTTAATTTATTATGTTTTTAAAACCCCTCCTAACCACCGAAAAATTTAGAAAGGGCATAATATTATATAGTTCAAAAATAGATTTTTTGTGTTTTTTAAGAGCTTTGTAATTCAATTTTTTGCCTTATCCAAATATGAACTCTCCGCTTCATTTTTTTCTTATCTTTATTAATTACCCAACTTGCAGTACTCCTGCCCTTGACTTTTGACCATAAACACTGTAATTTCCCAAATAATGCGAATAGGAATCATTGGTGGGGGTCCTGCCGGATATAGTGCAGCCCTCAGTTTATCTGAAAAAGGCAGCAAAGTACAATTATTTGAAAGAGGGGAAGTTGGTGGTGTATGTCTTAACGTTGGATGTATACCAACGAAATCTCTTATTCATTCGGCATCTCTTTATAATATTTGTAAAACAGATAAATTAAATGTAAATTGGGAAGAAATTCAAAAAAAGAAAGCTTTAGCTGTGAGAAGAGTTCTTATAGGACTTAAAGGACTTCTTAAGGAAAGGAAAGTCGAAGTTATCAATAAAGAAGCACTATTAAAAGAAAACGGGTTAATTGAAGTAAGCGGAGAGGGCAATAAGTTCGACAAGGTAATACTTGCGGTTGGTTCCAAGCCATTAAGATCGCCTTTCTCTGTACCGGAAGATGTTTGGTATAGTACCGATGCGCTCGCCGCAGAGGAGATTCCGGATTCTATTGCTATAATAGGGGCGGGTTATATTGGCCTGGAGTTTGGTTATATTTTTTCTTGTTTTGGCAGTAAAGTTTCGATAATAGAGAAAGAAGATGAAATGTTACCGGGTGAGGACCTCGAATCCGCGGTAATTTTGCGTAAAAGTCTTAAGCGCAGAGGTATAAAGTTTTATTTTTCTTCGGAAGTTGTCAAGATAGAAAAAACAAATAGTAACTTCCGGGTATTTTTTAAAAACAATGAAAAAGAAGAAAAAATAGAGGCGAAAAAAACTCTTATAGCGATAGGAAGAAAACCAAATACAGATACTCTGCCCAAAAAAGTTTTGGAAGAAGATAAGATTGTAGGAGTTAATGAATTTTTGGAAACTAAAATAAAAGATGTGTACGCTATTGGTGATTGTAGAGGAGGGTATCTTCTCGCTCATTCTGCTTTCAAGGACGCGGAGATTGTCACATCGAACATTCTCGGAGAAAAGATAGGGAAAAACGATTTTTCTATACCCAGAGTGGTTTACACTGATCCCGAGTTTGCTTCTGTTGGTTATTCCGAAGAACAAGCAGAGGCGGAAAACATAGAATATAAGGTTTCAAAGAGTAATTTTGCTGCTAATGGCAGAGCAATAGCGACAGGCAAGACTGTAGGTTATGTTAAGCTGATTTACGGTATGGAAGGGAACATATTGGGAGGAACAATAGTGGGAGAGAATGCTTCTGAATTAATACCGTTTTTAAGTTTATCAATTGAGAATAAAATAAATGTGGATAGCCTTTCTAAGACTGTATTCCCGCATCCTACATTTTCGGAAGTTATAGGACAGGTTTCATCCATTACGTTGAGTTAAGGGGTCAAATTTATTTAAATGAATAAAAAGAAACAGATAATATTGAATATAAGAAGGGATGATGTTAGAGTTGCGGTTAGAGAAAACGGCGAACTGGTAGAATTTTATATAGAGAGAGGAGATACTTCTTCTCCCACTGGAACAATAATAAAAGGAAGAATAATCGCAATACGAAGGGAATTAAATGCGGTTTTTGTAGATATCGGTTATGACACAGCAGGTTTTCTGCCTTTAAACGACTTGTATTTATCTTTACCCAATAAAAAAGGAAGCGAAGAAGATTTAGAGCTTTTGGTACAGGTTAAAAAGGAGCCTTACGGTACAAAAGGCGCGCGTCTTACAACTTTTATCGCTATACCGGGAAGATATCT
>CAYWUC010000181.1:0-2577 GCA_964461395.1 uncultured bacterium | reverse complement strand
TTTTTTCTAAGGTATGTATTTTATGTTTTTTCAATGTTAGGCGGCGCTTCAAATTTTCCTCCGTGTTTGCATTTAAGGGTATATTAAAAAAAATAGTAAGGATAGAATGCTATCGCTTAACTGGTTTCTCGATTCGATCGTATCAACGGGGTCAGGCATTAAAATGTGAAAAGGGAAACTAAAGTTTCGTGTTTAGGGTTACGAGTTTCGAGTTCAAAAACCAAAAGAGAATCCTTTGTGTTCTTAGTGTCTCTGTGCCTATAATTAGGTACCAGGTACCGGATACCAGGTCTTAGTAAAAAAAACAACAAAAAATCTAGTGATAATCTTGTGAAATCTCGTGTTTGCTTTATAGACGGCAGTCTTGACTTTTAGGTATATACTGCTAATTTTCTATATACAAAGAAGATTATGCTATAATGAAATGGTTTAAAGACAATGAGGAACGAGATATAAGATTGTAGGATGAACGGCTAAATCATATAGAAAATGATCACCCTGAAATGGCAGGGCAAACTGATAAGATAAAGGATGCTTTATCAAACCCAGATATAATAGTGAGGTCGAGAACCGATAGTAATGTTGAAATGTTTTACAAGCATTACCCAAGTACGCCCGTTACAGAGAAGTTTTTATGTGTAATAGTGAAAAACTTAATTGAGGATTTGTTTATAATAACTGTGTATTTTACGGATACAGTAAAAAAAGGAGAAATTTTATGGAAAAAGAAATAAAAGTTTGGTACGATAAAGAAGGAGATTACCTTGAAGTGCTTTTAGAAAAAAAAGAAGGATATTTTAAAGAAACAGAGAATGACGCGGTTATGGAAAAAGTAGATAAAGAAGGTAATATAATAGGTTTTTCCATACTCAAAGTTAGTTCTTTAAAAGAAAAACCTCTCTCGGTAAATTTAAAAAGCGCTGTAGTCTAAACCGTTGGGGATAAACCCCAACGCTACGCCTTTCGGGACTTTGAAGTCCCTCCTACAACAAAATAATCTTTGTGTTCTCCGTGTGCTCTGTGTGAGAATCTTATTTGTATGGCAGTCTTGACTTGAAATCCAAATACGTGTATACTAATGGTATGTTAGTGGGGAAAATCGATGCTAACGATGAGCTTTTTTAATTTTTAGAAGTCTCTCTTGACATAACGATGAAATTTATGTAACTTACTAATAATTATGAAAAACAGAAAAATTAAGGAGGTAGACTATGAATTGGCAAGATTTTATCACGGTTAATCCAAATATTTGTCATGGTCAGGCTTGTATAAAGGGGACTCGAGTTATGGTATCCGTTGTCCTGGATAATTTGGCTGCCGGTCTTACTCCTGATGAACTTATTCAAAGTTATCCGGGACTAACTCGCGATGCAATTCAAGCTGCCATTACATATGTGGATAGTTGAAGAAAATAACATAAGAATTAGGAGTTAATGTATAATTAGTGGCTATGTTAGTGGTGCGGTTACGGGTTATGGGTTTAGAGTTTCGAGTTAAAAAAACTTTGTGTGCTCCGTGTTCTTTGTGTGAGAATATGTGATGTTGGGGATAAACAAAATAAAAATCTTTGGGTACTTTGTGGTAATTTTTTGGTTGGAGATAACCCCAATGCTACTTCCTATTGACTTTTTGTTTTATAAGATTATTTTTATTTAAAGGAGAAAAAATGCAAAGATTAAAGAAAGTAAAAGCCCGATATGAAAATTCTACATTAAAAACAAAAGAACCTCTTCAGCTTAAAGAAGGAGAGGAAGTAGAAGTAATTATTATTCCAAAATTCTCGAAATTCAAGGGAATATTAGAGAATTTAAATATAGATAGTGTTTCTCTTCAGCATAAGACAAAAGAATATTGGACCAAATAAATGGTCCTAATAGATACAAATATTTTTCTCGAAGTTTTTCTTAACCAGGATAAAGCCGAAGATTGTTTAAGATTACTTGAGAAAGTCGAAAATGGTGATATCGAAGCTTTTATTACTGATTTTTCTGTTCATTCCATAGGAATTATCATCAGTAAAGAAAAGGGAAATTTTTTGCTTTCTGAAATATTTTCTTCTCTTTCTTCTTTTGAGGGATTAACTCTCGTCAATGCTTCTTTTGAGGAACAAACTTCTATTGCTATACTCGCAAATCAAACGAAGCTTGATTTCGATGACGCATACCAACTTTACTTTTGTAAGAAGTACAATGTTCCTATTGTAAGTTTCGATAAAGATTTTGATGGGTTTATAGAGAAAAAAGACCCTAAGACATTACTTTAAATAAGTATTTTTTCTTTGGTTGTATAGTAGTATTTTTAGACGGTTTAAAAAAATCTGTGTACTTTGTGGTTAATTTTTAGGATTTGGGGTTTGGGATTTAATAAAAACAACAAAAAACTTTGTGTCTTAGTGTCTTTGTGCCAATATTTGGATTTAGGGTTTGGGGGTTAGGATTTAGTAAAAAAAACAAAAAAATCTGAGTAAATCTGCGTTCATCTGCGTCCTAGTTCTGTTTTTCAATTTTCAATTTACAATTTCCAAATTGCAATTTACAATTAGACACTGTAAAGTGTTATGCTTCTCTGTGTCCTCTG
>CAYWUC010000180.1:0-4337 GCA_964461395.1 uncultured bacterium | reverse complement strand
TCCTGTACCACCACCATCTCGTCCTGTACCTGAAAAAACAGAAGAACCCGAAGAAAAAACTCCTGCAGAAAAAGAGCCGGAGAAACGTTTGGATTTTGTTGCTCACGAGGTTCCTCCTAAACCTTTAAACCTGAATGAGGTTTCATTTAAATACCCTGAGGTAGCAAAAACCTTAGGACTTAGCGGTACTGTCTATTTGCAGTTATGGATCGATAAAAAAGGAAATGTTACTAATGTAACTCTCATAAAATCGGTTCATCCTATTCTTGATAAGGTTGCTGTTGAGAACGCGAGAAAAATAAAATTTTCACCCGCCAAACAGGGGAATGAACCTGTGGCGGTTCCGCTTTCTTTCCCTGTACGTTTCCAGCGGTAGGAGATAGGTATTAGGTGTTAGGTATTAGGTTTTAGGGTTAAACATAGACCGATGGCTGGAGATTTAAGATAATAATGGGTAAAATTATAAGGTTTGGAGTCTCCATGGATGGAGCGCTTCTTAACAGGTTTGACAAACTCATAGAAAAAGAAGGTTATGAAAATCGTTCTGAGGCAATAAGGGATTTAATCAGAGAAAGACTCGTAGAAGAAGAATGGAGGGAAGAAGATGAAGTGTGTGGAGGTATTCTTCTTGTTTACGATCACCATAAGCCTCATCTGACTGAAAAGATAACCGAAATCCAACACCATTTTTATAAACTTGTTATTTCTACTCAACACATACACATGGACCATGATAATTGTATGGAAGTAATAAGTATTAGGGGTCTAGCTAAAGAGATTCGTAAGTTTTTCAATAAATTGCGCGCGACGACCGGCATAAAACAGTGTAATATAATAAAAGCGACTGTTGGGGATAAGATAAAGTAAAATCAGGTTTTAGGTGTTAGGTCTTAGGTTTTAGTAAAGCAACAAAAAAATATTTGTGCTATTTGTGTTATTTGTTGTTGAACTAAGCTTTTAGCTCTTTTCCTTTAGCTGTTGGTTTATAAAACATAATATATAAAATTTTGACAGTTTTTTATTTTCTTGAGTTATAGGTTTGGGTGTTCTGGGATAGTTTAAAGCAAAAAGCAAAGGGCGAATAGCCAATAGCTTGGTGGTATTGTGTTCTTTGTGGTTGATTTTACTTCTTAAATATTTTATTAGCTTTTTCTTTTACTATATCGTAGATTTCCTTTACAGGTATTCCGGTTTTCTTAGCGAGTTTCTCACAGGACTCAAATTCCGGAGCAACATTCATAAGTTCATCTTCCAAATAAGCGAGTTTTATTTCCGCTTCGCCAAATTTAGTTTTTATTTTTTTTACTTTTCTATCTAATTTTTTCCTTTCTATGTAATGAATACGTATACCTATTGTTGTCGTTTCTCTGAAAAGTATATCGGCAAAGATATCGATATCTTTTCTCTCGCATATTATTGATAATTTAAATCCTCCCCTGCCTTTTTTCATTTGGATAGCCGTTCTAAAGACACCGAGTGCTCCTGCTTTGAGAAGTTTTTCTTCGACAGAGGGAAATAATTCGGGATTCATATCATCGATGTTCGTTTCAATAAGTGCTTCGTTCTTAGTGTATTCTTTTGTTCCGGTTCCCAGGAAAACTCTTAAAAAGTTAGGGCTTTTTTTAAAATCTTTTGAGCCAAACCCTATTCCGATATTTTCTATTTTCATGTCAGGTTTTGTAAATGAGTGGGCAAAATGTTTTATAAATAACGCGCCGGTAGGTGTTACCAATTCGCTATTGATTCCGGATGAATATATAGGGGCTTCTGCTCTTTTGAGCAGCTCGGAGGATGCCGGCACGGGAAGAGGTACTCTTCCGTGTTCTATTTCTGTAAATCCTGTCCCGACATTAATTTTAGAGAAGTATATTTTTTTTACGTTTAATAGTTCGAGGGCAATACAAGCTCCCACGATATCCGCTATCGAGTCTATAGCGCCTATTTCGTGGAAATGGATTTTTTCTTTTGTTGTACCATGGATTTCCGCTTCGACTTCCGCGAGTTCTTCGAACATTTTTTTACTTTTTTTAATGATTTTTCCATCCAGATTGGATTTATCCAGCAAATTTTTTATATCTTTTAAGTGTCTTGCTTTTTCTTCTTTTTTTGATAATTCTATTTTAAATCTTTTTCCTGTAAAATTACCCTTTTTTTCTTTCCAGATTTTTATTTTAGCGTTTGAAGGCAAAATCTTCGTTAACTTGCTTTTGAATGTTTTTTCGTTTATTCCAGTATCAAGAAGAGCTCCGAGGAACATATCGCCGCTTATTCCGGAAAAACAATCTATATATAGAATTCTTTCTTTTGAGTTCTTCATTCGGTCTCCCTTTTAAGTAGTTTTTTTATAACCGCTGCCGCGAAGAATCCGGCGCTGTATCCATTATCGATGTTAACAACACTGATGCCGGGCGCGCAGGAATTTAACATTGTCAGCAAGGGGGCAATACCTTTAAAACTCGCGCCGTAACCGATTGAAGTTGGAACCGCGATTATTGGAGTGTCTATGAGACCGGCTACTACAGAAGGAAGAGCCCCTTCCATTCCGGCAATCACTACCGCAATATCGGCTTCTTTTAGTTTGTTTCTAATGCTGAGTAATCTATGTATTCCGGAGATTCCGACATCGAATATTGTTTCTGTTTTTATTCCCATCGATTTTGCGGTTATTTCGCACTCCCTTGCTACCGGTATATCTGAAGTGCCGGCTGTTATTATCATTAACTTTCCAATAGTTTTATTGGGAAATTTCCCAATAAAGACGAGGTTTGATTCAGGGTAAATTTTTGCTTCTGGGTAAGTTTTTTCTATTTCTTTCATTGATTTTTCAGGAACTCTTGTGGCTAAAATATTAGAATCGTTTTTCATTTTCTCTATGATTTGTATTATCTGTGTTGTGGTTTTACTCATACAGTAAATAGCTTCAGGAGCCCCCATTCTAAGTTCTCTATGAGTATCTATTTTCGCGAAGTCCAGATCGATAAAGGGTAAATTTTCTAAAACAGTTAAAGCTTCTTTTATACTTTTATTCCCCTTTTTGACTTCTTCGAGCAATTTTTTTATTTTATTTTTATCCATTATAGTTTCAAAAATTATCTAATTTTTTATTTTAATATCCATACTACCGCTTCGATATTCTTCTATATCGAGAGTTATGTAATCGTATCCGATTTTTTTTAATTCGGATATAATGCTTTCTCTGTGTGACAGGAGCTTATCAAAATCTTTTTCCGGGATTTCTATTCTTGCTATGTTTCCGTGATGTCTGACGCGAAGTTTTTTGAAGGTTTTGTTCGCGAGAAAATCTTCAGCCTGCTCTACTCTTTTTAGATTTTTCTTTGTAAGCCTTGTTTTGTAAGGGAAACGCGTCGCGAGACATGTGAAAGACGGTTGATTCCAGCCCGGTAAAGATAATTTCCTGCTCAATTTTCTTATTTCCTGTTTTGTAAATTCAGCTTCCATCAGAGGACTTTTAACTTTTAATTCTTTTATAGCTTTAGTTCCCGGGCGAAATTTTTCTTTGTCTTCTATTATCGAACCTTCTACTACTTGATTTAAACCTTCTTTTCTTGCGATTTTCTTTAAATGCTTTAGCATTGTTTTCTTACAAATATAACATCTTTTGGTTGGATTCATATTCAAATGACTTTTATAAAGAATTGGAATTTCGGTACTTCTCCATGCGCTCCCGATAAAATTCGCCGCGGTTTCGGCTTCTTTAATTTTCTTTTTCGGGATAAATTCGGATTTGACGGTTACAGCGAGAACATTGTCAAACCCAAGAAAATCTATGGCTGCTTTTAAAAGAAAACTGCTATCGGAACCTCCTGAAAAGGCGACAAGGACAGATTTGTAACTTTTTAAGATTTTTCTTAACTTCTGGATGTTTTTGGTTCTTTCCGTAAACCTTTTTATCGATTTCACTTATATCTCCACTGACAGATAGGAAAATTCATTTGTTGAATATATTTTATTATCTATTGTTTGTCAATGGTTGTTGATATCTCGGCTTTTTGCGTTTGGTCGCAATAAGAGATTTAATAACGATTTCACGTAGATTTTAATATTTAAAAACCTACACAACCTCCTGAACAGCCTCCTCCTTTATCTTTCTTATAAAGTAAATTGACCCCTATTCTCATAGCCGAGTGAGGTCCCTCGGCTTCTCCTACATCAAAAAATGCTGTCGAAAGCTTACCATCGATAACAAGCCTGAAATCATATGTTCTAAATATAACTAAGCCTCCCCCCGCTTGAAGGGCTAGTCCTGAAGAATAGTCGAAAATATCTATTGCGATACTTTTTCTCTCAACACCCAGACTTAAATAAGGAGAAAAATC
>CAYWUC010000179.1:0-1754 GCA_964461395.1 uncultured bacterium | reverse complement strand
ATGGACGCTGATTTTTCTCATGATCCTTCCAATCTGATTAAGCTGAGAGAAACTCTCCTCAGTGAAAAAGCGGACCTTGTTATCGGATCCAGATATAAAAATGGAATAAATGTAATAAATTGGCCGATGTCGCGTCTTATTCTAAGTTATTTCGCAAATATTTTTGCTAAAACGGTAACGGGAGTACCCCTTTCCGACCTTACCAGCGGTTTTAAGGGCATCAGGAAAATAGTACTCGAAAATTTAGATTTTAAAAAAATTGATGCGGAAGGGTACGGATTCCAGATTGAAATTCATTTCTACAGCTACTGGAAAAGATTTAAAATAAAGGAAATACCGATAGTCTTTACAGAACGCAGGAGCGGAAACTCTAAAATGTCAAAAAAAATAGTATGGGAAGCTTTTTGGTTAGTCTGGAAATTAGGACTACGTAGATTAACAAAAAGAATATGACGCTTACAATAGGAATTGTAAATTATAACACAAAAAAAGATTTAGAAAGATGCATAAATTCCATACTACATAATCCTCCTGATTGTAGTTACGAGATAACAATTGTAGATAACGATTCAAAAGACGGCAGTAAAGAATTCTTAAAAAGAATCAAAATCAAAAACATTACATACATTTTTAACGAGAAAAATTTAGGTTTCGGAAAAGCCTGTAACCAAATAGCTAAAACAAGTAGTACTTCTTACATTCTATTTCTGAACCCTGATGTTGAAATAACTGAAAATTCGGTAAACAGATTAATAGATTTCTTAAGAAACAATAAGCAAACAGGTGCTGTTACAGGAAAATTGTTATACCCCAATAAATCATTCCAGTTATCCTGCAGGCAATTCCCAACAATTTTCAGAGTTCTTTTCGGAAGAGAATCTTTTTTAAGAAAAATTTCACCAAACAATAATTTTTCAAAACAATATTTAATGACTGAGCTCAACTATGATAAAATTCAATTTCCCGATTGGGCAAGAGGAGCCGTAATGCTTTTTAGAACCGAACTTTTCAGAAAAATCGGAGGATTCGATGAAAGATTCTTCCTTTTTTTCGAAGATACGGATATCTGTTTTCGGCTAAAAAAAGCAGGATACAGGATAGCATATTTTCCTGAAGCTATTTTTTACCATAAATTAGGTTCAAGCACACAAAAAGAACGGCTTAAAACAAAAATAATCCATAATATTTCTATGTTTTACTATATCAGGAAAAACATGAATTATAGTTTTACTATACTTTCCATACTTTTTATAGCTTTAATAATCAGGCTGGTTTTCATTTTCCCGATTTTGACTTTAAAGGAAATATAAAAATGATTCAAGAAAGGAAAAATTATACAAGACTTACAATAACTCTATTCGACGTTATCATACTGATATTTACATATTGGTTGACCGTAATAATAAGGGCAAAAATGCCAACACCGGTTGTAAAAATAGAAGAATGGTACCTTTCTTATTATATACAAATATTTCCTATTTTTTTAATTACTTTTTTACCTGTAATGTTTATTAATAATTTAACATTACAGAAATTCCCCGTTGATAAGTACAGCTTTTACTTAAAAACTATACTCTCCTTTTTATCTGGAATAGCAATATATATTGTAGCTCTTTATTACTTTAAATTATTCAACCAAAGTAGGGCAGCACTGGTAATATTTTCACTTTTATCAATAATTTTAATGATTTTCAGCAGGGAAATAATATCCAAAAGCAAGAAAAACTCGATAAGGACAATCATTCTGGGAACTA
>CAYWUC010000178.1:0-4832 GCA_964461395.1 uncultured bacterium | reverse complement strand
CTCAAAAACGGATTCGTGGGCAATTTTTGTTAAATTGCCATGTCCGAGATATATTCCAAGAAGAGCTCCATCGTTCATTGCTTCCAGATGAGCTTGTTTTGCGCTGGGTTTGTTTCCGGACGGCCCCCAGGGATATTCCATTAGATAAATTTTGTCTCTGTATAGCCAATCGGGTAAAAATTCAGATAAGTTTTCCATATATTCAGTATGAGCTTTTTCAGTGTTACAGGTAGTAGGAGGGGCGAAGGCATCATCAGCCATAAGTATTGCCTTAGCCCTCCAATCACCTGTACTCTTTTCATAATCCATTAATTTATTTACCCATTCAATTCCTTCCGATATGTTGGAAACGGTTACTCTTCCGATTGGTATATCCGGAGCCACATTCCCTTCTTCGTTGAAATCCACGTACCAGCTATCTAAAGACGGATTCGATGTAAGGTAACTACTGGTTGTATAAATAGTCGTACCTTTTGTATGTATAGGAATAAAAGAAGTTTTTTCGTTGCTTCCCGTCAAATTCTTATCGTCATAACTGCCATCACCAAACAGCAGAACATAACTAACAGGAGGATTCCAGTTTTCCTGTGTCCAATACAAAAATCTCTTTATGGCGGAAGGGTCTTTTACGCCGTAAGAAAAATTATTATAAATGTCATCTATTTTTATAACTCGAGTTGAAGGCGAAGAAATACCTCTAAGATGATTCTCTCTCCAGTTTTTTAATGAAGTAGCCGGAGATATAAATTGATTGTCGGTTATTAAAATCCAATCAGCTCCACCTTGAAGTAGATTTGTAGGATCTGCTAAAGATATATTTTCGATAGTATATGGGAAAGACTGCAATAATATTTTCCCGGAGTTTGTAGAAAAATTCGCATTGTTATTGCTGAAAGAATGAGATATTAGGAAAGGCTCTCTGGAATCACTGATATTTAGGACGTAAGGATCGTTTAAAAACCCTGATGCACTATAATTTCTCATTTGAGCTTGGTCATTGGCTATTAATAATTTATTCTCATTTGCGACTAATCTTCTTTCATATATTATCTCTACATAATCCATAATTATAGATTCATCAGGAGTTTCCAGTGTAACAACTAATTCATTTGAACCTGAGTTAAGAGTGTTTATTGTATCGTTGACAACAGTTCTTTCTCTGTTTTCAGCTCCCTGGGAAGCAATTGTTTTTAAAACACTTTGTCCGTTTAAAGAAACATTTATACTATAATCTCCAGGGGTTTTGGGATAAAATGCTACCCTGATGATTGACCGGTTATTGTAATTGTTTAAAATATTAAAAGATGTTTGCAGATAATTATCAGAAGTGCCACCTGTCGTATTCAGTTCTTCCCATCCCCATGCAAGTCCGCTTTTTAAAGGGCTATATACATCTTCTTCAAGATGTATTGTGTCGGTAAAATGAGTAATCTGCTCGCCTCCGGCCTGAGAAATTTGCTCCATTTCTAACGGATTGTCACCGCTAAAACGTAACCAGTAAACATTTGTGTCCGTGTATGGATGATAATAGAAGAAACTATTTTCTGTAAATTTATTTCTGTCCCAGCCGGAAAGGGAATGAGAATAAAAAATAATTCTTTCCCCTTCTTCAAAAACACCATCTCCGTCGCTTTCATATATTGCGGGTAATACATCCGGAAGAGTATCCATAACTGCCATACTATCCATACTCCATTTCATTATCTTATGATACCCGCCGAGAACTTCTATTTCTTCAGGGTCGATCGATAAAGGATCTATTCCCGTACCGTTTAAATCTCCGGGAGTAATTTCATACAACCCTTCCTTTATGGTTTTTATTTTAGCATATAAAAATGATTCCTGACGTAAACCGCGGATAGCGGAGGTTCTTATTTGTTCTCCTCTGATTTTATTCAGGAAAATTTGGGAAATTCTTCTCTGATAACCCCTTGGTCGTATCCATTCTCCGCCTCTAAAATATATTTTAATCAAAATCGAATTTCTAACCGTTACTTTTCTTCCGTCAAAAGAAAAAGGATTTATTGTTAATGTGGCGTTACCATGAGGAGATGGATTGTTTCCGCTTATCGTTACAGGAAGAGGAGTATAACTCTTAGGATTTTCACTTGGCTGTTTTTCTCCATAAAATTGAATCATCGTTGGGATTGCTTTTTCACTGCGCGAACTTAAAACTTGATATTTTAATTCTACCTTTCCATCTACAGGAATCAATATGCTTTTTTTAACTGAAGCCAGTGCCGGATAACCTTTTTCTTCGGGAAATACTCCACCATCTTTTAAGTTATATCGAAGCTTATCTCCAATTTTATCTTTATTATACTCGGCGGAATATTTAATAACCAGAGAATCCGGTGTATCGGAAAGAACTGTGACTAAAGAAAGTAAATAAAGTATTATCATATCTTTTCTGCTTCTTCGATTAACATTACCGGTATATCATCTTCAATAGGATAGGCAAGTTTGCATTCGTTGCATATTAATTTGTTGTTATCTTTATCAAATTTTAAAGAACCTTTACACTTTGGACAAACAAGAATATCTAACAATTTTTTATCTATCATTATATTAGCCTCCTGGTTTTAAGTACGATAATAAAAATAATTAATTTTGAACTTTGTGCAACCTGTATAATTAAATTATTTTTTTGCTTAATATAAAATAAAATTTATTTCTGTAAATAGTAAAACGTTAATTGTTTCTGTCAAAATAATTAGTTCCCTTGACATTTGTTTTTCTTCCTGTAAACTCAAAACAATTTCAAGAATATTAAGGAGATAAGATGTTTAATGGGTAATCTTATATTATGGTTTGGTTTTATTGCTGCTTTTATAGTTGTGCTTTCCGTGGCGAAGAAAAGTTTATGGCTTTCTTTGATGCTTGGGGCTTTTATTTTGGGTTTTGTAAGCCTTCCTTTTGGAAAAGTCTTTATAGTCATTTTCGAAACCCTGACAGATCCGTCGATTATATTACTCGCTGTATCGGTTGCGGTCATCCCTTTAATCGGTGGAGTGATGAAAGAATCTCATTTGATGAAATCCCTTGTGCAGAATTTACGTATTGGGAAAAAGGGTATTCTTATGGCGGGACCAGCGGTGTTTGGGATGCTGCCTATACCCGGTGGAGCTCTTCTTTCAGCCCCTCTTGTTGAAAGAGCCGGTGAAGACGTGAAAGATCCTTTGAAAACGCAGATGAATGTCTGGTTCAGGCACCTGCTAATGTTTGTTTATCCTCTCGGAGAGTTACTGCCAACCACAAAGATTGCTAATGTTAATCTTTATAGAGAAATTATATATATGATTCCTTTTCTCGTATTTTCCTTTATTCTGGGGTATGTTTTTTTCGCGAGAAAAATACAGGGCACTATTGAGTATAAAAGTAAATTTGACCTAAAGGGATTGTTTATCCCTTTAGGTATAATATTGCTTGCGCCGCTATTCCATTTTTTCTTTCTGAGATTTTTCACTCTTTCCGAGATCCCTCTCTTTATTGGAGTTTCTTTAAGTTTGTTCTTCGCTCTATATGTTTCCAGGTTACGGTTAAAAGATACTATTGCGGTAGCAAGAGAGATGAAAATCTGGATTTTCCCGTTAATAATATTCGGCATGTTTCTTTTTTTAAATATGTTTAAAGTTTCAAAAATGTCTTCACTGATTGCTGAAATTGCTATGTCTAAAACCTTGCTTCTGGTGGGAGTAGGAGCAATACTCGCATTCGTGACGGGAAGAGTGCAAGTACCTGTTTCGATAATTGTTCCGATATACTTTGCTAAGTATGCGGTCGAGTCGATACCCGGATTGGCTTTTGCCGTAATGTTTTTCTCGGTTTATATGGGATATATCCTTTCTCCTGTTCATCCGTGTGTATCCGTTTCTCTTGAATACTTTAAAACGACTTTTGCTCAATATTCTAAAAGTATGATTGTTCCGGTTTTGCTTTCCCTGATTTTAGCCACAATTGTTGCTATATTTATTCTGTAGGGTAGCAAAGAAGCAACATATCATAAATATAGCAGTTAGATCGTTAGACCGTGGGTTTGTTAGGTCGTTTAACCCAACCAACGAACCAACCAACGGTTTCAAAAACATGTATTATCTTCTTAGTTTCAGAGAAAACAATAAATTACAAAAATCAAAGTAATCCTTTAATAATATTTGAAGCCTACTTTACAATCTCTTGTAATTTATCTGCATTTTATTATAATTTAAAGAAATTTTGAATAAAAACGTAATAAAGGATTAATACTTATGGATGATTCGATTTTAATAGAAAAAATTAAAAAAGGCGATATGAAAGCTTACGAAAAGCTTGTTAAAAAATATATGAAAAAAGCGTATAATGTGGCGCTTTATTATACAAAAAATCCAGACGATGCATGGGACATTTCTCAACAGGGATTTGTAAACGCCTGGCAGGGTATAAAAAAGTTTGACATGAAAAGACCCTTTTTCCCCTGGCTTTACGCTATAATCAAAAATGAAGCATTAAGCAGGTTCAAGCAAGAAAGAAAAGAGGATGAGAAAAAAAACGATTTGCCACTTAAGAGTATCGATTCTCCGGAAGAAAGCTTAATCAAAAAGGAGAAAGTAAAGAGATTACAGGAAGCTCTTTTAAAATTAGATAAGGAAAAACAGGAAATTATATATCTCAGGCATTACGCGGAAATGAGTTACAAAGAAATATCGGAAGCCCTCGATTTGCCCGAAGGTACAATAATGTCAAGGCTCTACTATGCCAGAAAAACTTTGCTTAAGGAGTATATGGGAGATGAATAGAGAAGAAGAACTAAAAAATAAATATTTCGAAGAAGATTTATCGGCAGAGGAAAAAGA
>CAYWUC010000177.1:0-7483 GCA_964461395.1 uncultured bacterium | reverse complement strand
TGGTCTGCTTCCTGGCAGCCTGTGGGTAAACCGCTCGATAAATATAAATCGGAATGCCGGCATGGAACCGCTTATACAATTATATCTTCAGAATATTCGAAAATTAAGACACGAACCACGTATTTTGTTCCTTTAGACCGTTATTTTGAATGTTGGAATTTTAAAGTAACGAATCAGGATTCTAAGAAACGCAATCTTAGATTGTTTACCTTTGTAGAATATCCTAACAACTGGTTTATGTGGCAGGATATGGTTAATCTTCAGTATACTCAGGCTATTCTCGGTATGGATATTGTCGATAACATAATCGACCATGGCATAAATGTTTTACTTCCGGATGATTCAAGCAGTGATTTCGAAAATCACGACGGCAACCGGCATACTTTCCTTGGTGTTGCCGGCGCCGAAGTTACCGGATATGATACAGATCGTGATATTTTTCTGGGACCTTATCGTTCTTATCACAATCCGCTGGTGGTAGAAAATGGTGAGTGTAGGAATTCTCTCGCTAAAGGTGATAATGGCTGTGGTACTTTGCAGATAGACGTCGATTTGGAACCGGGAGAATCGAAAGAAATGGTTATTATTATGGGAGTTGGTAAAGCAAACGAGAAAGGGAAGGAAGCCATTCGGGAATTCAGAGATATTAATAAGGTTCATGATGAATTTAATAAGGTTAAAAAGTACTGGCATAACCGTTTGGAAGGAATGTCGGTCGAAACGCCCGATCCCGAATTTGACAGTATGATGAACATGTGGAATCCCTTTAATTGTCTTATGACTTATACATGGTCCAGAGCTGCCAGCCTTGTATACAGCGGAGAACGCGATGGTCTGGGTTATCGGGATACGGTGCAGGATATTTTGGGTGTGCTGCATTTGATTCCGGAGGAGGCTGGTAGGCGTCTCGAGCTTATGATAACCGGTCAGGTTTCTTCGGGCGGAGCTATGCCTGTTGTTAGACCCTGGGCTCATAATCCTGGAGAAGAAGTACCTCCGGATAAGAAAGATTTTCGCTCGGATGATTGTATGTGGCTTTTTAACACTATTCCCGCTTATGTAAAAGAAACGGGTGACATTTTATTTTATGATAAAGTGCTTCCCTACGCGGATAAGGGTGAGGATACTGTTCTCGGACATATGAAGCGAGCAGTACAGTTTAGCCTGAACCATATGGGCGCGCACGGTCTTCCCTGCGGTTTGTACGCGGATTGGAATGATTGTCTCGAACTTGGTTACGAAGGGGAAACTGTGTTTGTTGCTTTTCAGCTTCGTTACGCGCTGAGGACTTATATCGATGTTTGCGAAATGCTTGAAAGAAATGACGAGGCAGAGTGGGCGAAATCTCATCTTGAAACTCTGGATGAAAATCTCGAGAAACATACCTGGGACGGAGACTGGTTTATTCGGGCTTACAGGGATGATGGTATGAAATTCGGTTCAAAGGAAAATGACGAAGGTTTTATCTGGCTTAATCCGCAGTCCTGGGCTGTTTTAAGCGGGCACGCGAATAAAGAGCAACGCGAAAAAGTAATGAAAGCCGTAAGAGAATACCTGGCTACCGATTACGGTGTTATGGTCGTTAGCCCTCCCTATGAAAAAACAGACCATAGAGTTGTGAAGGCGTCTCTTTTCAACAAAGGTATGAAAGAGAACGCTTCCATATTCTGTCATACTCAGGGATGGGCTGTAACCGCGGAAACGATGCTTGCTAATGGTAATCAGGCTTATGAATATTTCCGCGCCTCGATGCCGGCCGCGTATAATACTAAAGCCGAAGTACGTGAAATCGAACCGTATGTTTATTGTCAATATACACACAGTAAATATAGTCCGAGATATGGCGCGTCGCGTTTGCCATGGTTGAGCGGTTCGGCTACATGGGCTTACTATACGGCGACTCAATATATTCTAGGAATCCGGACTGATTACAATGGCCTCCGAATCGACCCGTGTGTTCCTTCTGGATGGAAAGAATTTAGTGTGATCAGGGATTTTAGAAATAAGAGACTCGATATAAAAGTCCGGAACGATTCGGGAGTCGAGAAGGGTGTGAAGAAAGTGACATTTAACGGAAAAGAGATAGAAGGTAATTTTATTCTGTTTGAAGATATGAAGGAAGAAAACACTGTTCTTGTGGAGATGGGATAGAAGTGAATAAGAATAGTATTATCAGTCGGAATTCAGGAGTTAGGAGTCAGAATCAGAATCCCAACCTCCAAAATTGAACCACAAAGCACACGAACAATAAAAGTTTTTTTCTAAGCTAATAGCCAAAGGCCAAAAGCTAACAGCCTAGTTTATTTCAGCTTGACAAAAGTATTTAAAAAATTTAGTATTGTTAATAGATATTATGAACAAAAATATAAAACTAACTTACGGTAGTGAAAAAATAAGTATTTCAGTTCCTGAAGATTTTCTTGCCGGAGATTTGGTTAAGCCTAAGAAGTCTACCAATATAATGACTGAAGCGGAAATGAAAGCGAAGATGAAGGAGGTGATTGAAAATCCTATTGATTCTCCAAGGGTTGAGGATATGGTGGGGGGTAAGAAAGTGGGGTTAGCGATAAGTGATGAATTTCGTTTTGGACTTCAGGAATTGATTGTTTCGGTAATGATGGACGAAATATTCAAAGGAAATCCCGAAAGTTTTGATATTTTTATTGCTAACGGTACGCATGACCCAGAAGTTTACTGCGGAAATCTTATAAATTTCGTAAAAAAAACAGCCAAAGATTTTAACAAAAAAGTGCGCGTTATCGTCAATGAATGCGATAGTGATAAATATATTAATCTAGGTCAGACTCCGCTGGGTACAAACGCCCGGGTTTCAGAAGAATGGCTTAAAACCGAGGTTAGAATTTATGGGCACGAATCAAAATATCACTATATGAACGGGTACAGTGTTGTGGATAAACAGGTTTGTCCGGGACTTTGTTCAAGGGATACTATAGCTTCCACTCATAAACATGCGTTGAAGCATAATTTGAGCGCTGCGGGTCGAATTTTCTATCATGAAGATGAGTCGAGAAAAGAGAATCCTTTCGCCCAGGATAATCGTGATGTTAGAAAGTTATCCGAGAGTTTTATTATGCGGGATGGTAAGTTAATGGAAGAAAATATTCCCGTGTTTCTTTTAGATATGTTTTCTACGAAATCGACAATCGAATGGATAGCCTCAGGCGATCCCGATAAGGTTTCCGTGAAGATGACAAAAGCAGTGGATGATTTAGCTTCTTTTAATTTAACTCGCAGTAAATATGTAGTTATTTCACCCGGAGGACCGCCTGCCTGCAATGCCATATACGGAGTTCAGAATTCCTTTGACATGGCGCTTAAATACGCGACCCGCGAAGGGGGAGAGGCTCTAATTTTAGCACCCTGCAGCGGAAGACCCGGACAACCGGAGGAAGTTAGAGGTCTCGCGACAAGTGAGAATTCAAAGGCTCTGTTCTGGGATAATCTTGTTAAGTTACGTGAGAAAACTCTCGGCGAAGCTACTGAATGGATCGATAAGAATTTTGAGTTGTATCTCTGGAAGACTGATAGGGTTCTGAAGTTAATGCTGCAGCAGAAGGTTAAACTTTATTTATATTCCGAGTTACCGGCAGAGAAAATAAAACCGGGAGGTTTTATTCCGGTTACGGATCCAAACAAGTGGATTTGTGAGCGCGTAAATCGGGGTGACGGGAAGTTGAATGTGATCGATGAAGGAAATAAGTTGTTGGTAATACCTTCGGATAGAATAGCAAGTAGTAGAGAAAATATTAGGAAATAGCGTTTACCATTTAAGAAAAGAAATAAAATTGTTTGCATTTTATATTGTAAGTTTAACAGAGTTAAAGTTTGTTGTCGGGAATTCTTATTCCTGTAAATCTTTTATTGTTTCTTTTATATTAGTATAGGTCCTATAGAGATTTTTATAAAAGAATAAAGAAGATTTTTTATAAATATATAAAAACCACCCCTTGCGTTTTTTTACATTTTTTATATAAATAAATTAGCTGGGGTGACGGCAAATATATTACAACTACTTAAAACAAAAAATGTAATATACCTCCTTGTTTATGTGATAAACATGCCCGCCCCGGCATTTTTTTTCTCTTCGCTTTTTAATTTAGAATTTTAAAACCATTGTTCTATTAGTATAAAATCATATCCCATTAGGGCGGAATCGCTGCTTATTGTTACTCCCTCATATATAGTATCGGCAATGAAGTTTTCGACATAAACGCTTATATTGTATGTATCTTCTTCGAGAAATAAAGAATAGTTTCCCGTGCTGTCCGATAGTGTAGTTATGGTATCTGTTGAATTCACGGCACGTAAAACGGCAAATTTTACGGGTACCTCTAAAGTATCCTCTAATGTTATTACTTGTCCCTGTATGAAGCCTGCTTCAGAGTATTCGAATATTCTAAATGACGGAATTAATTCATAAGGCTCCGCTTCCCAATTTATTGATTTCGAAGCGTCAAAGTCGACAATAATCGTAATGTATTCCCCGGAGGATACAGTAAAGTCTTTTTCGAGTTCAAATGTAAATGGAATATATTCATCAGGGATTAATAATGAATCCGTTATACTGTCGATTGTTACTGAATTTATTTGCGCGATTGCGAGTATTACGCTTGTATAATCTCCGGCCTTTATATCGATAAAATCCCCGCCTGTCCGGTAATTATAAGTAAGGGATGTCGATTTTCCTCCGGTAAGCTTAACAATATCAATGGTGTAAAAATCTTCCTGAAGTTCAACGATTTCATCATCGATATTTTTTGCCGCTACTCCAAGTACTGTAATATATATATTTTTTACGTTTTGCGCGGGCGGAGCATCCGTTATCAAAACTCTTATTTTACCTGTATTCTCTCCGCATCCCAGGATAAGAAAAAGAACAGTTATTACTAATAAAACTTTATTCAATTAAAGCCTCCTTTTATCTGTTATGACCCGTACATTCTATTTTTGATTCCATAATTAATAATAAATTCTATTCTTGTAGAATTTTTATTGCATATAGTATAATATTTTTTCGCGAATAGTCAAACCCCAATAGAGAGTCTGGTGTCTTGAGTCTCGAGTCAAAAGTCAAAAAAAATAACTCACGACACATAACGCACGACTCATGACGCCCAGTGGGGTTGACAAAAGATATATATCTCTTATATTGTTAGATATATCTAACAATGGAGGTAGAAATGGAATTAACGAAAAGCAGGGAAGATTATCTTGAAGCTATATGTGAAATCTGCGAGGAAGAAAAGGTGGCGAGAGTTAAAGATATTGCGGCTCACATGGCTGTTTCCCTTGCCAGTGTTAATTATGCGTTAAAAGCTTTGAAGGGCAGGGGTTTGATAAAGCATAAAAAATACGGGTACATAGAATTGACCGAAAAGGGTAATGCGATAGGGCAGGCTATTTATAGAAAACATAAATTAATTCGGAGTTTTTTGATTAATGTTTTGAATGTAGATAAAAATATCGCGGATAAAGACGCCTGTGGTATCGAGCATGTAGTTTCGGAAGAAACTTGTGATAAGATGAATTCTTATCTTAAATCTCAAAATGTTTATGAAAATTATGATGTCACTTCTTGAAGCCAGAAAAAATGTTCCGCTTATAGTGAAATCCGTTGGGGAGGGTAAAAGAGACATGGCAGGTATGAGAGGTAGAGGCGGAAGGGGAGGAAGGGGTAGGGGAAACTGGTGTAGGAGATTTTCTAACATGGGCATTAGAGAAGGCTCTATTATAAATAAGGTATCTATGCACCCGTTTTTTGGTCCTGTGGTGATTAGAGTTGGGAATTGTGAAATCGCTGTTGGAAGAGGAATGGCGAGTGCTATAATCGTCGAAGAGGTGAATGAGTGAAAAGGATTTTATTGTTTGGCAATCCTAATGTAGGGAAAAGTGCGATATTTACTCGTTTGACCGGGGTGAGGGTTATTGCTTCCAATTATCCGGGAACAACTGTCGAGTATCTTAAAGGTAAAACAAGAATAGATGGAAATGATATCGAGGTAATAGATGTGCCCGGGACTTATTCTCTTGTTCCGGATTCGCCCGCGGAAAAAGTGGCTAAAAAAATTCTTGACAAGAGTAATCCGAAAGAAACCATAGTTGTAAACGTAGTCGACTCGACAAATCTTGAAAGAAATCTCAATCTTACACTTCAATTGCTATCTACTAAATTTCCGGTTGTAATTCTCTTGAATTTTTGGGATGAAACGAAACATAAGGGTATAACAATACATTCAAAGAAAATGAGTGAGCTTCTTAAGGTTCCGGTAATACCTACTATAGCAATTACAGGTTACGGTATTCAAGAATTAAGAGAATCTTTCAGTAAAGCAGTACCTTCTAATCTCAAAGTAAAAAAAGATGATACCTGGAATTTTATTGGCAAAATTATTAAAAAGGTACAAATTATAGAACATCACCATCACACTTTTCTCCAGGTTCTCGAGGATATTTCCAACAATCCTGTGCTTGGAGTAGTTTTTGCCGGTGTAGTTTTATTTTTATCTTTTGTAATTATACGTTTAATAGGTGAGGGTTTGATAGGTTTTGTTTGTGAACCAATTTTTGAAAATTTATGGGCTCCTGTTTTAATGAAAATTTCTTTTGTATTAGGCGAATCCAGCTTATTACACAAGATTCTTATTGGTGAACTTATTGGTGGGAAAATAGATTTTTATCAATCATTTGGAGTTTTGAGTACAGGTTTATTTATTCCAATAGGTGCTGTTTTGCCCTATATTATCAGTTTTTATTTTGTTCTTTCAATTCTTGAAGATACGGGATATTTACCCCGGCTTGCGGTTCTTATGGACAGGCTTATGCACCAGATCGGTATTCACGGTATGGGTATTGTACCTATGTTGCTAGCTTTTGGTTGTAATGTACCGGGTGTTCTCGCTACAAGAATTATGGAAACAAGAAGGGAAAGACTTATAGCCGCAACCGTTATGTCAATTTCTATACCCTGTATGGCTCAAATTGCTATGATATTTGGATTGTTGGGAAAATATGGCGTTAAAGGTATTGCTCCGGTTTTTTTGTCTTTGTTTTTGGTCTGGATTATTGTAGGTAAAGTGATGGCTAAATATGTTTCGGGAGAGAGTCCTGAAATATTTACCGAGATACCGCCGTACAGAATTCCCTACTTTAAAGTTTTGCTTAAAAAAGTTTGGCTCCGGGTGAGTTGGTTTCTTAAAGAAGCTTTACCTTTTGTGTTAATTGGTGTTCTAATCGTTAATTTATTTTATTTCTTTGGTTTTGTTGATTTCTTGGGTAGATTTTTCGGATCATTTCTTACTCGAATACTGGGTCTTCCATCAGAAGCTGTAGCTGCCCTGTTTATAGGTTTTTTGCGTAAGGATGTTGCTATAGGTATGCTTGCGCCTTTAGGACTTTCAATGGGACAATTGATCACGGCTTCCGTTGTTCTAACAATGTATTTCCCATGTGTCGCGACTTTTGT
>CAYWUC010000176.1:0-5973 GCA_964461395.1 uncultured bacterium | reverse complement strand
CTTGTTTGAATCTGGATGCTCGACGTTAGTTTATCTATAGTAAGTTCCTCGGCGGCTAATTCGCCCGCAAAAGCAAACATAAGCAGTACTGAAAAGGCGAATAACACTTTCCAAATATTACACTTCATAAAAAACCTCCCTTTTTTTATTTACATCAATAATAAACTTTAAACAATACATAAATTGACATACAGCTGTCCCAGAAGTCAAAATGTTTTCATTCATATAACCTCCTTTTGACTTGTTATATTAAAAAAATGACTTTCCTTCCTTTTTCTTAAAATGTTACGTTTAAAAATAGTATAATAGTTTCCACAGAATTGTCAAGGGTTATTTCACTGAATTTCTCACATTTCTTTACCCTCAGTATTAAAAATAAGAAATATTAGGTGAAAAAAGAAATTTCTCCATCTTAAAGTGGACTTAGAAACAAACTCGCAAAAGCAAGTTTTTTGAGGTTCAGGCTTTGACACTCCTGCGTCGGGCGCCGATTAAATGTGTGTGTTGCTCAAACGTTTTTGTCAATTAAAACTGCTATCTTTACAAGAAAAAGATAAAGAAGAATTCGCCATGACCTGGGTAGGTTGTAAATTTTAATTTGTTTGGTCTCGAGTAACACGCCCACTTGACTTTTGACTCGAATAAATTTACAGTAATAATAAAAGGAGGATATCTATGCGATTTTTTAAAAGCGGATTTTTCAAAATTTTTATATTCCTAATCTTTTTATTAAACTTACCCAAATGCGCGTCCTCAAACGGGGAAAATTTACAACTAATTTCTCAATCGAAGAATAAAGACATAAGCGCGGCATTTCTGGAATATTATAAACCGATAGAAAAAGATTATAAAATAGATATGCCCGTTTATTCGCTTCCTTTGGATTTTAAAAAAGTAACTAATTTTTCTCACGTTTCAAGCGAATATCTAAAGGAACAAAAACAAAAAGATATTTTGAAAAATAACGGATTTGTTGTTGTAGACGGAGGCGAAATCGATGATATAACCTCCGCCTATAAGAATATACTCGATAAAAACGTTCCGATTTATGTAACCTCGGATACACCACTACATCTTTTTCATATACTATTCGATGAAACATTAAAAGAAACAGAAGAGGAGATTTTTTATCCCGATATATTAGCTGTAACGGAAACACTTCTAGAGAAATCAAAAGAAAACTATAACAAATTTGGCGGAGACTTGAAAGAAGCGGCAAAGAGAAACGTAGCTTATTTTTCGGTAGCTACGAAATTACTGAATCCAAATTTTTCCGCGCCCAGCTATGTACGAAAATGGGTAGAATGGGAGACAAATGAAATAGAAAAACACTCCGGATTACCCGATTATCCGACCGCAAGAGAAAAAGCTCTATTTAAAATACCCGAGGATTACAGTCAATATAAACCGAGAGGACATTATACAAGAAGTGAAAACCTTAAAAAATATTTTAAAGGAATGATGTGGTATGGAAGAATGACTTTCCTTATGAAAGGACACGAGAAATTCGGACCCGTCAGTCCTCCCGCGAAAGCACTAACAGACAGAGAGACAGCAAAAATTCAAACCCTTCAGGCTTCTTTAATTTCGATCAATTCAGGAAAATTAAAATTAGATGACGGAAGAAATGTTTCAGAAGTATGGGACAGGATTTACGCGGTTTCCGCGTTCTACTCCGGGTTTTCGGACGATTTAACCATTTATGACTACAGGGAGTCTCTCCGAAAAGTGTTCGGCAGCGAATTCACAACAAAAGAATTGGAAAAAGAAGAAAAATTTACACAGTTTCTCTTAGAGCTATCAAAATTGACTCCTCCGGCAATCTACTCCGGTACGGGAGGCGCGGGTATTGACCCAGGAAACATAGAAGGTCACAATCTAACTTCCGTAGAACAATTAGACTCGATACTTACAAAAACAATGGGTCTGCGTTTCATGGGACAACGTTATATACCAGACTCGTATATGTTGGGACAATTGGTTTCTCCGGCAGTCGGAACAGTCCCCCGAAAAATTCCTGAAAGATTCACGGTTGTTTATATTCCGGATGAGCGCATACAACCCGATTTACATTATTCTATAAGAGGATTTCCGCGAGGTCTGGATGTTTTCAGTGTTTTCGGCAGTACCAGGGCGGAGAAACACATCAAAGACTATACTGATGATGAATACCCAAAATACTATGACCAGCTAAAAAATCTTAGAGCGGAGTTTTCTAATCTTACAGAGAAAGATTGGAATCGCAATCTTTACTGGTCCTGGTTATACGCACTTAAAACTCTAACCCATGAAAGAGGAAAGGGTTCCCAGACATATCAGCAGACAGACGCCTGGCTCGACAGACAATTAAACACTGCCCTTGCTTCCTGGGCTGCGCTGCGTCACAATACTATTCTCTACGCGAAACAAAGCTATACACCCGTTCACGTAGGAATTACTTCTTACACTCCGTCCCCCACACCTCCCCCACCTCCAAAAGGACTACTCGAGCCATTACCAGAATTCTACAAAAATATACTAACCACTTCGAAAATGGCTTACGCGGGATTGAAAGACTTAAATGTCCTGACTCCAACCTCGGAACAGAAATTAACATCTTTAATCAGCCTTCTCGAAAAACTTTACAGTATATGTAAAAAACAGGTCGAGAACAAACCTTTAAATGAAGAAGACAACAGATTTCTCGGCAACTTTGCTGAAAAATTAAAAAATTCTATAGGTAATATCGAAGATAAAGGTTTAAAAACTACTATAATCGCGGATGTGCATACCGATATAAACACAAAAAAATGCCTGGAAGAAGCATCCGGATATTTAGATCATATTATAGTAGCTTACAAAAGACCCTCGGGAGATATTGTGCTCGCGGTAGGACCGATCCTCTCTTATTATGAATTTAAACATCCGATGAACGATAGACTTACCGATGAAAAATGGAGAGAAATGCTAAAGAGCGGAAAAACTCCCGCAAAACCGGAGTGGATTAAAAGTTTTTGTAGTAATTGATTGAAGTATAATTTAAAGTTAAGGAGGTCCCAAATAATGGAAATAAGATATGCGGCAGATCCCGTTCGTTTCTGCCATATGACGACAGAAGAACTAAGAGAAAATTTTTTAATTCAATCACTTTTTAAAATAGGTGAAATTAAAATGGTCTACTCCGATACCGATCGTGTTATCATCGGTTCCGCGGTTCCTTTCGACAATCCTATCATCATATCCGCGGCGGAAGAATTAAGAGCTTCCTATTTTACACAGCGACGGGAATTAGGAGTATTGAATATCGGAGGACCGGGAACTATTGAAGTCAATGAGAAAAAATATAAAATGGAAAAACTGGATTGTCTATACATAGGCAAAGGTAAAGAGAATATTTCATTCAATAGTGATAAGGGAGATAACCCCGCGGTTTTCTATCTTTTGAGTTATCCCGCTCATAGGGAATACCCAACGAAACTTTCCAAAAAGAAAGACGCGGAGCCTCTAAATCTCGGATCGGATGAACAATCGAATAAAAGAACCATATACAAGCATATACATCCTGATGGAATCAAAAGCTGTCAGCTGGTTATGGGCGTAACCATAATGGCCAATGGAAATGTCTGGAACACCATGCCCCCTCATACACACGAACGTCGGATGGAAGTTTATCTTTATTTCGATATAGAAGATTCCGATAGGGTTTTCCATTTCTGCGGACAACCTCATGAAACACGTCACATCACCGTAGCTAACAGACAGGCTGTTATTTCACCAAGCTGGTCTATCCACTCGGGAGTGGGTACAGCTGCCTACACTTTTTGCTGGGGTATGGGCGGAGAGAATCAATCATTCGACGATATGGACCATCTGGATATAGGAGATTTAAAGTGAAGGATAAAAATATACTCGATAAATTTAAACTGGATGGAAAGAGAGCTCTTGTAACGGGTTGCAGCCGAGGAATAGGCCTGGGTATGACGGAAGCTTTATCACAGGCAGGCGCGAATATCATAGGAGTAAGCCGCTCACTTAAGGAAGGAAGCGAAATAGAACGATTAGTAAAATCGAACGGTCGAGATTTTAAAGGCTATGCCTGCGATTTTTCAGACAGAAAAGCCTTATATGAGTTCATAGCGAATGTTAAGACTGACTTCGAACAGATCGATATCCTGGTAAACAACGCGGGAACCATAAAAAGAAAACCTGCAGAGGAGCATCCTGACGAATACTGGGATGAAGTAATAGAAGTGAACCTCAACGCTCAGTTTATACTGGCAAGAGAATTCGGTAAAGACATGATAAAAAGAGGTTACGGCAAAATTATATTCACGGCTTCTCTTCTGGCATTTTTTGGCGGTATAACGGTTCCCGGTTACGCTGCAAGCAAAGGTGGAATAGGACAATTAACAAAAGCTCTTTCCAATGAATGGTCAAAACATGGCGTAAATGTAAATGCTATAGCACCCGGTTATATAGCAACCGATAATACGCTGGCCTTAAGAGAAGATAACCTGCGAAATCAGGTAATACTGAACAGAATTCCTGTGGGCAGATGGGGAACTCCTGAAGATTTGAAAGGAGCGGTTGTATTTCTCGCGTCAAGAGCATCGGATTATGTGTGCGGTACCATTTTAACAGTAGACGGCGGATGGACGGGAAGATAAATAAAAATATCGGAGGAGTATATGAAAAATATATTAAGTAAAATTTTTCTGACTTTTTTATTAATAATTTTGTACGGATGCGGCGGTGGAGGCATCACGAGTGAATACCCCGAATCTTTTTCTATTACTGCAACAAATCAACTTAATATCGATAGAGAGGATGCCTACCTTTTTTTGAATATAGAAACGATAAAAGAAAAACACCCGGAATTTAATCCCGAGGCTTTCGTCATTATCGAAAACGAAAAAGAACTCCCAAGCCAGAAGATAAATATTGAAAACAAAGAGGGAAAAATAGCTATTCTGACCGATTTTTCCCAAAAAGAGGTTAAAAATATATCTATAAGATACGCGAAAAAAGGAAGTCAAAACAGAGAATACCCTAAAAGAACACAAAGTATATTATCGATAAAAACCGGAGGAAAGTGGGTTGAAAATGTATATAAGGGAGGAACATTTAAGGATACAAATTATTTAAAAATTCCGGCGCAACACACAGATCACTCGGAATTTATCCGGTTTGAAGGTGTGGGCTGGGAATCCGATAAAGTTGGCTACAGATTATACCTGGATTGGCGAAACGGTTTAGATATTTTCGGAAAGAAAACCGGCAATACGGTACTCCAGGATGTCGGGCTGGATGGATTTGAATCTTACCATGAAACCTCGGACTGGGGTCAGGATATCTTGAAAGTGGGCGACGCGCTTGGAATCGGAGCTGTTGGTATATGGGAAAATGATAAAGTAGAAAGAGTATCCAAAACAGATAGTCTAATCTGTGATATTTTAACAGACGGAACGTTATATTCAGTCATAGAAATAAAATACCTCGGATGGAAAACAAATTCAGGAAAAAACGACTTAATCTCTAAACTTTCCATTGCAGCCGGAAGCAGGCTAACCGAAAACGATATCACAGTCGATAAAAATATTCCCAATCTATGCACAGGTATTGTAAAAAGCGAAAATAACAAAATTTTAAAATCGGAAGATAAAGAAGAAGACTGGGGATACTTAGCTTCCTACGGAAATCAAAGTATTACAAGCGACAAACTCGGAATGGCAATTCTATACCGAAATAAAGATAAAGTCATGATAACCGAGGATGAGCTAAATAATGTAGTAGTACTAAAACCCACAGAAGGCCAGCTAACTTACTACTTCCTTGCCGCCTGGGAACAGGAGCCTGAAGGGATAAAAAACGAGGAAGAATTTATTGCTTATCTTGAGAAAGTCATACAAGAGTTTGATTCTCCGATTTCTGTAGAGATTATATAGAGGGCTAATTAATTCAATTTTTAGAATAGATAATAGATAACCATTCCTC
>CAYWUC010000175.1:0-3277 GCA_964461395.1 uncultured bacterium | reverse complement strand
AAAGGTATAATCTCGATTCTTAAAGAGCATTATTTTGTTAAGTGTGAGGGTACTTATACGATGAAGCCGGGAGGGCATTGGGGTGGTTGTGATGTAACGGATATATCATATTACTCTCCGGCTTACTTTCGAGTGTTCGCGGAGGAAACCAACGACGCTTTCTGGGATACTGTGGCAGATGATGCTTATACAATTCTGTATAACGGAGCCGATGAGGCAACCGGATTGGTACCCGATTGGCAATCTTATGACGGTGTTCCCGGGGGAACTTCAGATTCAGATTGGGAATGGATAGATTATTATCGCTATGATGCCTGCAGGACTCCGTGGAGAATAGCTCTGGATTACATCTGGAATGGAAATCAAGATGCCCGCGATTGGTGTATTAAAATATCAAACTTTGCTGATTCTATCGGAGCAGCCAATATAATTGATGGATATGAGTTGGATGGGAGCCCCCATGAGGATGCAGAGTGGAATAATACTCCTTTTGTGGGGGGATTCGCGGTTGGTGCGATGTGCAACAGTCAGTCTATAGTCGATGATTTTGCTTTGAGATTGTTGTATCTCGATAGCGCAGGAGAAGACAATCAGTATTTCAATCTTTCGCTTCGGTGTTTGTACGAGCTTGTTTTGACAGGAAATATCTGGAAACCGGGTGCTGTTAACATCGAAGTGAGGTGATTGTTACTATAGTTTCTTAAACACTTCAAGTGTTAAATATTGAGGGAAAAATAAAGAAAAAAAGTGCGGTTACTAAAAATTGGTTTAAGGATTGGTCTAATGAATATGACAGCACTTTAGGTAAGGTTAAGAGACATCATAAACTGTTGGATTTAGTCGTCAAATCATCCGGAGTAAAAGACGGGGGTAAGGTTCTCGATATTGGCTGTGGAACCGGACTGCTCTCTCTTAAATTTCTTGAAAAAGCGAATTGTTTAATTTACGGTATAGATAATTCTCCCGAGATGCTTGAAATATTCAAAGGCAAAATCTCAAAATTGAATCTTTCAGAGAAAATTTCACTCGAACTTGAAGACGCCGAAAATCTTGATTTCAAGAATGAAAATTTCGATATAATAGCGTCGACTGTCACTCTGCATCACGTCAAAGACAAATATCCGGTAATAAAGAAGATTCATAATCTTTTAAAACCAGGCGGGAAATTTCTTATCGGAGATATCGATATGGATACCACGGGGGATTTGCGTGACCCGGAGCGATTGTTAAGGATTATCGATTATTTAAAAGAGGAGTACGTACTCGCCTTAAAAGAAGGAGGGGTCGAAGCTTTCAGCAGAATGTATGATAACGGTAAAAAACACATATTAAACGACGGAGAGTACTGCGTAAGTTTTAAACAGTGGAAAGAAATTTCCGAGAAAGCCGGTTTTGAGAAAATTACTATAAATCCTTTGCCGAAATTTGAGTGGTTTAAGGTTTTAATCGCTGTTAAATAGTAACCTTATAAAGGTGCAGTTAGCTTTTGGCCTTTAGCCTTTGGCTTTTATTTTTAAAGAAGCTAAAAGCCAACAGCCAAAAGCGAAGAGCTTATTTATTGTTTTTAGGTAAAGAGATATCCGAGAAGACTTATTCCAACAAGCAAAAAAATTGTTAATGTTATACCGAATGCGGGCAATAAAAAGAAAGAAAAAACTAAAGCGCCGATGCTCCCTCCGATAAGGTCTAATGCGTAAACAAAAGGAGCCGCACTGTATTCCGGTTTTTTATTTTTAAGAATTATTCCCGCGTTTGTATATGTCCATCCGACAACTGTTCCGGATAGAAAGCTTATGAGAGGAATTAAAAAGAAAAGCAGGGAAATAGGATTTTCTATCTGTAAAAGCAGGTACTGAACGGATAATAATATTGCCAGGATAAGAAATGGTCTTTTTAACTTTTTTTCTAATTTCAATTTTTCGGAAAAATAGGTTCCTATTCCTACTCCGAACATAAATAAACCGGTTATCAGTCCCACAAGGTAGTATACGTTACCGTAAGTTATTTGAAGAGCTAATACGCAAAGATAAGAAACGCCTATGGCGATAGCCCCGATCAGAGATACGCGAAATCCTGTTTGTCTGAATATAATCGGGAGAGGTAGTATTAATAATACCAGGAAAAAGGGGATTTTAAAAATGATTTTCATGAATTTTGCGATTCCGCTGTACTTTTCCAGATAATGCAAAAGGGAAAGCAGAAAGGCTCTGGGTTTTTTATCTGTATTGAATCCTATAAAGTTATCATGTAATTGTCTTTCAAATTTTTCAATTTTAAATTTCTGGAGGGAAGAATTTATAGTATATTCATCCAGATATTGAAGATTTAGATATTTTAATTTCTCTTTTATTCTTTTTTCCTCATAAACTATGGGGGCATTTGAAAAAATATATCTCGCGTTATAACCCGGTATCACTAAGTAATTTGAGAAATTAAATTTATATGTCCAGAATATAAGGGAGTTGTAATCGAGCGTGTTCTTACTTAAGTAATTTTCTCCCGAAGAAATCGAAAATGTAACTATACCCTTATCTGTTACTTTTTCTGATAGTATTTTGCAGAATTCAAGAGTGTAAAAACGATTGCTTGATATTGAAAGCGGGTCTCCTATTCCCAGGAATATGCAATCGAATTTCTTGTCTGTTTTGTTTAGAAAAAGTCTGGGATCGGAAGCCTTAAATTCTACTTTTTTTAAGATTTTATCGTCGATTTGTTTTTCGAATTTTTGCTGAAATTTACGGTCCGGATGTACTATTGTTAAATGATTATATTTGGAAAGTTCTCTTATTTCACCGGGACCTGCCAGACCCAGGTAAAGGATTTCTTTTGTTTTACCGGAAGAGAGTAGTAAAGGTAGGTGAACCTGTTCTGAAGTTAGTTTATCGGGATAGGTATATGATAGAATACCGTTTGAAAAAAGAGAAGTCTGGTTATCTTTTCTTATTTCTAAATATCTTCCATATTTGGTTTCTGTAATATCTTCAACTTTGAATCCAGTGTATGATTTTTCATATATTTTTTTTATTGAGTTTGTAAAATCGAAGAAAAAAAGAAAAAACAGGAATATTAAGATTATAGGTATGAATCTTTTACCTTTTAATATTACTACAGGTAAAATGAATAGCGAGCTTACTAAGAGGAGATTTTTTCCCGGAGAGAAAAAAGACACGAATATATAAGAAAAGAAAATCCCTCCCATAAGGTCACCAATAGAATCGAAAATGTATGGTCTTGTTATGCTTTTGAGTTCATCTTGTGATAAGCTCGAAAATTTTTT
>CAYWUC010000174.1:0-3250 GCA_964461395.1 uncultured bacterium | reverse complement strand
GGAGGGAGAGGGATTTGAACCCCCGTTTCGCTTTCGCGAAAACACGATTTCGAATCGTGCGCTTTCAACCACTCAGCCATCCCTCCTCTCTTTAAAAAATTCTTTCAACAAAGCTGCGGATTCTTCTTTTAAAACCCCGGATGTGACTTTAAATTTCCAATTCCAATTTTTATCTCTTATATCGATTACAGAGCCAAAAGCGCCGAATTTTTCGTCTTTTGCCCCGTAAACCACTCTACTTACTCGTGCTTGAATTATAGCGCCGGCGCACATAAGACATGGTTCGAGGGTAGAATACAAAATACAACCTTCTAGCCTCCAATCGCCCATGGAATTAGCAGCCGCTGTAATCGCTATAATCTCAGCGTGGGCGGTTGGGTCTTTTAGTGCTTCTTTCCTATTCCATCCCCTCCCAATAATACTACCATCTTTCACTACAACAGACCCAACAGGAACCTCTTCATTGCTAAAAGAGTTCTTGGCCTCCTTCAAAGCTTCTTGCATCCATTTCGCATCTTCCGCCTTATTCATATAAATTTTTTCGTTAATAAATACGCCTGAGAGGATTCGAACCTCCAGCCTGCGGATCCGTAGTCCGCCGCTCTGTCCAGTTGAGCTACAGGCGCGATATATTTTAAAATATACTATAAACCCTTTTACTGTCAAGACTCATAAATCTTCCCTTTTGTTCCCTCTGTGGCTATACGGAATTTAGGATTCCAGTACCCGCGGATTTAGTTTTTTTAGTCGGTTCATTGGTTAAGAAAAGACACTGGACTATGGACTTTGGACATTGGACAACAATAAAAACTTTGTGTCTTTGTGGTCTTTGTGTGAGAATAATATGGGGAGAGGGGATGGGATTTATAAAACATAATAAAAATCTTGTGGTAATCTTGTGTAATCTGTGGTTTATTAGCAGTTTTTCAAATTCACCAGTTGGATTTCTCCGGGGTCTTCACCCAGGAAATTAACAACTGTATCCCTGAAATTTCTCGGTATATCCGAAAGATATATGTTAAGAGACCCCTTTTTTTCTGCTCTCATTGAATTGTCTTCCAAAAATTTCTCCAGTAATAGGGCAACTTCTTTTCCAGGTTCGATAATTTTCACTTTGTCCCCTACAACGTTTTTTATCACAGAATAAAGCAAGGGATAATGAGTACATCCGAATATTAAAGCATCGATATTTTGTGCTATTAAAGGAGAAAGATATTCTTTTGCCACCAATTCCGGAATTTTCCCTTCAGTCCAACCTTCTTCTGCTAAAGGTACAAAAAGAGGACAGGCTGCGGGATAAATTTCTACATCTTTAAATTTTTCCTTTAACTTATTCTCAAAAGCGCCGCTTTCGATTGTGGCATAGGTTCCGATAACTCCAACTTTACCAAAACCACAATCTTTAAGAGCTCTAATGCCGGGTTCGATCATTCCTATTATAGGTATAGAAAGTTCTTTTTTGAGTTCTTCTAATGCATTGGAAGAGACAGAAAAGCAAGCGGAAACGATAAGTTTAACATCGAAACTTTGAAGAAACTCTATATCTTCTTTTGCAAACCGAAGTATCGTGTCTTTAGATTTTGTCCCGTAAGGAACCCTGGCGCTATCGCCGAAATATACAATAGATTCCTCAGGCAATCTTTTTCTGATCTCCTTAACGACAGTAAGCCCCCCAACACCGGAGTCAAAAACACCTATAGAACATTTTTTACGTTCGTGATTTTGCATAAGCTTGAATTCCTTCCACGATCGCATCAGTAGCTTTATCAAGAAAATCATCATCCAGAAGCTGTTTCCTATCTTCCGGATGTGTAAGAAAAGCAATTTCGACTAATACAGCGGGCATATAATTTAATCTTAGTACATAAAAGTTTGCTTGTTTTAATCCCCGATTATAAAGATCGCATTTCTGCACCATGTTTTCCTGAATACTGATACCTGCCTGTTGAGACTCTTCCAAAAATTGGGTTTGAGCCAGGTCGTTTAAAATATAATCGAGTTCAGACAAGCCGGAACCCGCTTTTGCTTCGAATTTAATCGCGGAATTTTCTGTTGCTTCCACTGTTCTCGCCCAATCACTTCTCGCGGCCGAGAGAAAATAAGTTTCTGCTCCATGCATCGCTCTTTTGTTTGGCGCCGCGTTACAGTGTATTGAAACAAAGAGGTCCGCTTTCGCGGAATCCGCGATTTTTGTCCTATCTTTCAAAGGAATAAAGACATCTTCTGTTCTTGTCATTATTACATTAAAACCATTTTTGGTGAGCTTGGAAGCTATTTTCTTTGAAGCCTTTAATACAATATCTTTTTCTTTGTAATTTCCGTGAACTGCTCCGGGGTCCTTCCCTCCATGCCCTGGATCTATTACAATAGTTTTAAGTGTTCTTTCTTTAAATGTTTTGACCTTAATATTTAACAACTTGCCATCCCTTACAGCATCCATTGCAAAGTCATCTTTTACTTTAAAACGAAATTTGATAAAACCATCACCCTTTTCAAATTTAACATCTTCTATTAAACCTTTAGGAAAAAGATCCAGGATATTCGTATTGTATATAGGATCGAATATAACTAAAACCCATTCATCTTTAACTTTATTAAAAAGATGTTTTAAGGTTGGGGAGCACTCAATCTCAAAAACAGTCATAGAAGGAGTTACTTTCCACGCGGTTTTAAATATATTAACCTTTGTCCCCACATCGAGTATCCCTTGATTAAACTTAGCTTCCATATCCATAAGGCTGCCGAGTATAAGAGGTAGAGAAGAAACGGGAACAAATAATTTTCCTCCCTTTTTTACCGGAGGTGTTTCCAGCTGGTATATGTTTTGATTTACTTTTATAAATGGATTATCCGGCATAAAAGAAACTATATTTTCTTTTTGAACGGTTAAAATTTGTGTGCTTAAATCCCAATAATAAGAAACATCCAGTTCCTCAAGCATTGGACTGCTTTTTATGTATTTGTTTCCCCCTATGCTATATTCCTGGAAAGTGTATATTTTTCCGGATAAATTAACACTCAAAGAAAGTATTAGGAAAATCATATATATTTTTTTATCTCCCTTCTTTGCTCTTTTTCTATTATTTTTCTTTTTTTCTCATATTCTTTCTTACCTTTGGCAAGAGCCAAAGTGATTTTGACAAAGCTTTTCTTTATAAATACTTCAAGAGGGACTAAAGTCAATCCTCTGGTTTTTAATTTCCCGTCTATTTTCCTAATTTCGCTTTTATTTAAAAGAAGTTTTCTATCT
>CAYWUC010000173.1:0-2602 GCA_964461395.1 uncultured bacterium | reverse complement strand
GGTAAAAACAGTTATGACTACACCCCTGCGAATTGGATTCCATCCAATAAGTATAGACTTACATATCTTTACCTTGATATTTGGATTAATGATAAAAATCAACCTTTTTGGTATTATTGGAGTACTCATATTGGGATACTCATTGAAATGGCTATATTAAAGATCCTATATTGAGAATTTGAATAAATAAGGAGAAAATATAAGAATGAGGGAAACACAAAACGGACTTAAAAACCTTATAATCGCGAATGTTTTAGTTTTTATACTACAGATACTATTCTCTAGTTTTATCGCAAATATATCTATACAATCCAAATATCTCAATCTGGTTAATCTAGACATAATAACTTTATGCTTTAGTTTAATACCTAAACTATTTATGGAAGGTTGGGGCTGGCAGGCTGTAACGTATATGTTTCTACATGGAGGTTTCTTTCATCTCGCCATAAATATGTATATTTTATGGATGTTTGGTAGAGAACTTGAATATTTATGGGGCACAAAAGAATTTTACAAATATTACTTTATCTGTGGCATCGGAGCCGCACTTGTATACTCCCTATTCAACATGAACTCGTTAACGCCTGTAGTAGGTGCCTCAGGAGCAGTTTTCGGCATTCTTCTTGCATTCGGCGTAACTTTCCCCAGAACAAAACTAATAATGTTTCCGCTTCTAATCCCGATCGACGCGAAATACGCGGTCTGGATATTCGGAGCAATCGAGTTTTTATATTTATTTGAAGGTGGAGGTAATGTAGCCCATCTCGCTCATTTAGGAGGACTTGCGGTAGGATACATCTACCTTCGATGGAAGAGAAGAAAATTGTATTGATACCTAAGTATATGAGTAGATGAGAATATGGGTTGAAGAGTATTAAAAAAAAGATACAGTAAAATAACTTATTTAGTCATTTCCCCATGCACTCATTCACTGATTCACAAACTTTTGTTATTGACAAATGAGCTTTTTTTTCATATAATTTCACTATGGAATGGAAATTAGTAAAAGAACCGGAAGAAATCTTTCCGATTCCGCAAAGTTTTCTAAAAACTGTAAGGACTTATCCTGATAAAACTGCTCTACAGATTTTAACATCCAACGGCGGAATTAAAAAATGGACTTACAAAGAACTTGCAGAGATGGTAATTTCTTTAGCCAAGGAAATAAAATCTAAGGATGCTGAGAAAGGTGATAGGGTTGCCATTTACGGACAATATAATCCGGAATGGATTATTGCTTACTTAGCTATACAATTAGCAGGAGCCATAGGTGTCCCTCTCGACAACAGACTTACTTACAGAGAAGTCAATCATTTCCTTAATAATTCAGAAGCAAAGTTGCTTTTTGCTTCAGAAGAATTACTCAGCCAGGATATTAACATAAGCACGCCTTTAAAAATGCCGGAAGTTACCTCTAAGATTGATGACTTTACTTTACCACAGTTAACTCTCGACGATCCGGCTTTAATTCTTTATACTTCAGGCACGACAGGATCTCCTAAAGGAGTAGTACTCACACAGAGAAACCTTTCAAGCAACGTTGAAATGATGTGTGAGGCAATCGATTTTAATTCAACCGATATATTTTATTCACTTCTTCCTTTAAACCATGTCTTCTCCCAAACCGTTAATATTTTGGCTTCGTTCTTCATTGGAGCCACAACGACCCTTGCCCGTTCCCTAAAATCAAAAGAAATAAAGGAAGACTGTATAAAAACACAGCCTACTATCTTCCCTGTTGTACCTTTAATTCTTGAAAAATTTATAAAAGGAATAGAAAATGAAATCAATAAACTTCCAACTGCTAAAAAAGTTCTTTTCGGAACTTTAAACGGTGTCGGGACATTTCTTCATAAAGTGAAAAAAGGAAGCGGTTCTTTCCTTTATTCCACTATAAGAAAACAGGTAGGATTGGACAATTTAAAACTCCTAGTTCCCGGAAGTGCCGCACTCCCTGCATGGGTTTCCAAGAAATTTGAAAAATGGGGTTTTCCAATAATTCAGGGATATGGATTGACAGAAACTTCCCCGGTGATCTCCGTGAATCCACCATATGCTCCGAAAAACGAATCCATAGGATTGCCGCTGCCGGGTTTGGACGTTAAAATACTTAACCCCGGAGAAAATGAAATCGGTGAAATCGCGGTAAAGGGAGATTCTATTTTTAAAGGTTTTTGGAAAAACGAAGAAGCTACCGCGGAAGTATTTGAAGGAGAATGGTTCAAGACGGGAGACATGGGTTTTACCGATTCCGATGGCTATTTGCATATAACCGGACGAAAAAAATCGGTAATCGTTACCAAAGGCGGTAAAAATATCTATCCGGAAGAAATCGAAGCGTACTTATCCGAATCTCCCCTTATTGAAGAAATACTTGTATCGTATCAAACTAATCCAAATACAGAAAAAAAAGAACTAGTGGCTACTATTTACCCAAATTACGAAGCAATAGATGAATACTGCAAAAAACACAAAATAAAAGAAAAAGACCCTCACAAAATATTAACTGAAGTTGTAAAAAAATTAAATGAAGATCTAACGGATTTTAAACGAATTAGAAGAGTAAAGATACGGGACGAAGAATTTCCAAAAACCACAACCA
>CAYWUC010000172.1:0-7077 GCA_964461395.1 uncultured bacterium | reverse complement strand
AGCAACAATTGGAGTGTAAGGCCTATTGGCTATATCATATCCTTCATGAAACTCGCGTTTCCTGGTAATCGGATGTGTACGATAGCCAAAACCGCTTGTGACATATCCGTAAGTAGGCCATATAGAAGGTACATGAGAAAGTTTATCCTGCAATTTACCCAACTTGCCTCCGGCCTTCCGGAAAGAGAGTTTTTCTAGCTCCACAAGATTACTTATCTTATCAACCTGTTTTTCTAAACATCTCACACTGGAATCCAAATCCAGAGAATAAAATTCCTTACCCTGCTTTGGAAAACCTCCTATACCCATCTGTTTAACTGCTTTATCTATAGGTTCTAATTTACCGGTTAAAGACAAAACTTCATTGTTTTTACCAACACAAAATAGACTCTCACTAAGAACAGACACATCTTTTCTGATTTCAATAAGTTTTTGAACGTATTCCTGTTTCTTAAGTTCTAACCTGCTATATTCATTAAGAAGAGCTTTTTTCCTGGTCCCCTCAATTGTAACATATGTTAACGCTCCAAGAAACACGCTCAACAGTACAATTGTGTAAAAGACAGCCCTTTCACTTAAAGGTATTCCCCTCACTTTCCCTTTATCTATAATAAAGAGTAACGTCCATTTCTTCATTGCTTTTACAGTTTAATGATATAAGCACCTTTTGTCAAGGTATTTTTTTTATTGAAATCTTTTAATAACTATTAAAACAGCAATAAAGGATAAAAACAATTAGCTGTTCCCCTTGATTTTTAAGGTTTTTTACATATTTTCTTGATACATTCAGTAAAAATATTTTCCTCTCGAATTTGCTTATTAAGGTATTGATTGACAACAGAAAACAAATAATTTTAGAAGAAAACCCAAAAAGGGGGAAAAATGAATAAGAATATTAAAAGAACAGTACTGGTAATTTTATTCATCATTTTAATACTTATCATTGTATTTGCGTTCATCAATAAATCATGGCAGAAAGGTTCACCAAATGGATTTTCAGATAATTATCCCGTCAAAAATGTCATAATAATGGTACCCGACGGCTGCTCTATTAGTTTGCAAACTTTAGCGAGATGGAAAAAAGGAGAAGCCCTCACTCTCGATAGTTTACTTGTGGGAGCGGTTAAAACCTACATGGCAAACTCAATAATAACCGGTTCAGCCGCGGCTGTTACCGCTTTTGCCACCGGCAACAAAACAACAGTCGGATTCTTAAGTGTCGGACCGAGAGCCGAAGATGTTTTAAGCACATTCGAGCATCCGGGACCAAAAATGGAATACCGTCCACTGGCTACCGTACTGGAAGGAGCAAAAATGAAAGACAAAGCTACAGGGCTCGTAGCTACAAGCACAATCTGTCATGCCACACCCGCGGGATTTGCCTGTCACGTCGACAACAGAAACAAATACAATGAAATCACGGAACAAATGGTTTATGAAAATCTCGATGTCGCTTTCGCCGGAGGAAAACAACATCTCCTGCCGAAAACTGAAGGCGGAGCGAGGACAGACGGAGAAAACCTATTAAAAGTGCTGCTCGATAAAGGCTATCGATTCGTAGAAACTAACGAAGAAATGTCAAACATCACATCAGGAAAAGTGTGGGGACTTTTTGCCGAGAATCATATGAAAGCCAATATAGCCCGCCTGGAGTTCGCCCCCGAACAGCCTTCATTGGCTGAGATGACTTCTAAAGCCATCGAACTCCTCTCTCAGGATAAAGATGGATTTTTTCTGATGGTAGAAGGCAGTCAGATAGATTGGGCGGGACACGCGAACGACCTTATATACATGGTAACTGATTTTCTGGAGTTCGACGAAGCTGTTAGAGTAGCTTTCGATTTTGCCAGAAAAGATAAGAATACTCTTCTATTAGTATTTCCGGACCATAACTGCGGCGCCCTGAGTATAGGTCACGGTGACACCAAAAAGCCATACTCCGAAACAAAAATCGAAGATCTAATCGGCCCTTTAGAGAAAATGAAAGTTACAGCCGGAGCCATAACAGCTAATTTGGATTCTGATCACTCTTATGCTAATTTATCAAAAGAAATAAGCCAGTGGTGGGGAATCGATATTACCAAAGATGATTATAACGAGATCAAAATACTTACGAGAGAAATCGCAAAGCGTAATAACACAGTTGATTCCTTAGCGCGTGCTATTTCAAGGGTAATCAGTAAAAACTATACTGTATTTGGTTGGACCTCCGATAATCACACCGGTGAAGACGTCCCGCTCTGGACTTACGGTCCTAACAGACCTGTTGGCTTATACGACAACACAGACTTAGCTAAAATTACCGCTAAAGCTTTAGGTTTCAGCCTCGAGGATATAAACAAAGAACTTTTCATAGAAGCCGGTGAAGTGTACCCCGATTATAACCTGGATAAATCCGATACAGCAAACCCTGTTTTAAAAATTAACTCATTCGAACTTCCTATAAACAAAAACTTACTTATAGCGGATGGAAAAGCACACGAGTTAAATGGAATTGTCGTTTACGCCCCCGTAACGGAGAAAGTATATATACCGATGGATGCCGTTCAATTAATGGAAAGACTTAAGGAATAAATACTTTACGGTTGGGTTTATTGGGTTGAATGTTTTTTTACCCATTCACTCATATACTCATCTACCTTTTTCTTTGTGTTCTCCGTGTGCTCTGTGTGAGAATTTATTGGTTGGTTCGGACAAAAACATTGGACTAAGATAAAAAAAGAAAACAGTTGACATAAACGTCATAATTCGTATAATTTATACAATTATGGAAGTTGAAATCGAAAAAATTGACGGATTAAAATTAAAGGGAAAAGACGATTCCGGACACGAAATCATAATAGACACAAAAAAAGAATTCGGAGGCTACGATTCCGCGCCCAGTCCAATGAAACTCCTGCTTTTTTCCCTGGGAAGCTGTACTTTGATGGATGTTATTTCCCTTTTAGACAAAATGAAAGTCGATTACGACGACATAAAAATTAAAGTGTCCGGGGAAAGACGCGATGAACATCCCAAAATTTTTAAAAATATTAAAATTAAATATACTATCTACGGGAAAGACCCGGATGAATCAAAAATAAAGAAATCGATAGACTTATCGATAGAAAAATACTGCTCAGTTCATGTTATGCTTAAGAAAAGCACTGAAATATCAAACAGTTTTGAAATAATAAAATAAAGAAATAAAACCGGAGGCATAATGAGAGAAGATAAATTTACCGAGAAAGCAAAAGAAGCTCTTTCGATAGCGCAATCTTCTCTTTCGAAATTCAATCATTCGGAAATGACACCTCTGCATCTTCTGTACGGTCTGCTCGACGACCCCGAGGGGATTGTACCAAAATTAATAGAAAGTATGGAGTTAAATACTTCCCAGGTAAAAAACCGAGTGTTAGACGAACTCGAGAAGCTGCCGAAAGCTTACGGTTCCGTCCAGGTTTACTTATCCCCGCAGGCGAATAAAGCTCTTGATAACGCGTGGGAAGAAGCACGGAGATTAAACGATAAATATATCGGAACCGAACATATACTATTATCTTTGACCGACGATACCGGAAAAACCGGAGAAATACTTGCCGATTTCGGAATAAACAAAGAAAGAATTTTTTCTTCATTGAAAAATGTAAGAGGCGAAGGAAGAATCGAAGACCCAAATGCCGAAAGCAAATATAAAATACTGGAAAAATACACACGGGACCTCACAAAAGAAGAAGGCGACCCTGTTATAAACAGAGAAAAAGAAATCCAACGTGTAATGCAAATCCTTATAAGAAAAACAAAGAATAATCCCGTACTGATAGGCGAAGCCGGTGTAGGGAAAACCGCGATTGCCGAAGGTCTGGCGCAAAGAATAAAAAGCGAAAAAGTACCTGAAATGTTGAAGAACAAAAAAATTCTCGAACTGGATCTTGCCGGTCTTATAGCGGGAACAAAATTCCGCGGGGAATTCGAAGACCGCCTTAAAGCGATTATGGATGAACTTGAAAAGAAAAAAGATGAACTTATTCTTTTCATCGATGAAATCCACACGGTAGTCGGAGCAGGCGCGGCAGAAGGAGCAATGGACGCTTCCAACATGATGAAACCCTTTCTCGCGAGAGGAGCAATGAAAACCATAGGAGCAACAACTATCTCGGAGTACAGAAAATATATTGAAAAAGACCCCGCGCTCGAAAGAAGATTTCAACCTGTCTGGGTAAACGAACCATCGGTTGCGGATTCTATAGAAATATTGAGAGGTCTTAGGGAATCCTACGCGAACTATCACGAAGTAGAAATAGATGATTCGGCGATCGAAGCGTCTGTAAAACTATCCAAACGCTATATAACGGATAGACACTTACCAGACAAAGCAATCGATTTGCTCGACGAAGCGTGCGCTAAACTCCAGCTACAGAAAGCGGATGTGCCGGGAGATTCAAAAAAGAAAGAAGAAAAAATCAAAAGTCTCCGAGAAGAAGCAAAAAAACTCGCCGAGGAAGGAGATCATCGAGGGGCTCGTAAGATGATTGAAGAAGAAGAAAAAATACGCGCGGAATATGAAAGAGAAAAAGAAAAATGGTCCAAAACCCGTCCCTATGATAAGCCCATAGACGATGAGGATATCGCTGTAATAGTCTCCGACTGGACCGGGATTCCCGTAAGCAAAATGCTGGAAAAAGACAAACATAAATTGACAAATCTCGAAGAGGAAATACACAAAAGAATAGTAAATCAGGAATACGCGGTGAAAGCGGTCGCGGATTCGATAAGAAGATCCCGTTCCGGCATTTCCGACCCGGATAGACCTATAGGTTCTTTCATATTTCTGGGACCGACGGGTGTGGGAAAAACAGAATTAGCAAAAGTTCTTGCCTGGATTCTTTTTGATTCAGAAGATGCTCTTGTGAGAGTCGACATGAGCGAATTCATGGAAAAACATTCGATCTCGAGGCTTATCGGAGCGCCTCCCGGTTACGTTGGATACGAAGAAGGCGGTTATTTAACCGAAGCCGTAAGAAAAAGACCTTACAGTGTAATTCTATATGATGAAATAGAAAAAGCTCATCCGGAGGCTTTCAACATTTTACTTCAGATTTTAGACGACGGAAGACTCACCGACGGAAAAGGAAGAACTGTTAATTTTACCAATACAGTCAACATAATGACCTCTAATATAGCATCCGATGTGATTCAAAATCTCGCGGACAATTATGACCTTCTCGAAGAAAAAGTCACCGAACAACTGAGGCTTAAAATGCGCCCCGAATTCTTAAACAGAATAGACGACATAATAATCTTCAAACCTCTCAATCTCGAACAGGTAAAGAAAATCGTAGATATCATGATAGATGACCTTTCAAACCGTCTGAAAGAATCGGATATACAATTGGAAATAACAGAACAGGCAAGGGACTTACTTGCCGGCAAAGGCTATGATAAATCTTTCGGAGCAAGACCACTCGCGAGAACAATTCAAAAATTTATTGAGACTCCTCTGTCTCTTCAAATAATCGACGGCGAAATCACTAAAGGAAAAATACTAATCGACGCTAAAGATAAAGAGTTTATTTTCAAAAAGAAAAAATAACGGAACTATATCCTTTACAAAAAGTCTAATTTGTTAAAATAAAGTGAGAACTTAGGATTTTGGATTTAAAAAGAGAGTCATGAGTCGCGTGTCACGAGTCCTGAGTCAAAAAATATAAGAATAAGATTTTATAATTTAAATATATGAAAATAATTAAAAACTTAGAGGAACTTACCAAAGACTCAAAACAAATCAGAAAAGATCTTTTAGAAATTCTCGAGTACGCGCTGCAAGAGTCCTTACCCGAAGCAGCCATAACCAAAACAGTCAGGTTAGAAGCCAACGCATTAAAAATCGCCAACGAAAAGCTGTTTTTATCTGAAATCGATAATATCTTTGTAATAGGAAGCGGTAAGGCGACTTACAGGATGGCAAAATCCCTATATGATATTCTGGGAGAGAAAATATCAAAGGGAATTATTACAATAAATGAATCTTCCAAAAAAGATATAGGAAGAATTAAAGTGATTAAGGCTGGACACCCGATCCCAACCGAAAAAGGAATAGAAGGCGCGAATGAAATTTTATCCCTGTTAGAACAAACAGAGAAAAAAGACCTTGTAATAGCCCTTATATCAGGAGGCGGTTCGGCTTTACTCGCGGCGCCTATGGAAGGTATAACCCTTGCCGACCTGCAAAAAACAAACGAGTTATTGTTAGCATCCGGGGCTTCTATAAAAGAAATAAATAAAATAAGAAAACACATCTCAAAAATCAAAGGAGGTAAGCTGTCAGAAGCCGCTTACCCGGCGAGCTTGATTTCCCTGATAGTCTCGGACGTTGTCGGGGATGACCTGTCAACCATAGCTTCAGGCCCGACTGTCGGAGACAACACCACATACCAGGACGCTTACGATATATTAGACAAGTATTATCTAACGGAAACAATCCCTTTCCCTGTTGCGAATATAATCAAAGAGGGTATCGAAGGGAATATTCCCGAAACACCATTTCCGAAAGATAAAGTCTTCTCTAAAACACTCAACAAAATCATTCTAAGCAACGCGAGAACATTGGAGAGCGCGCAAAGAAAAGCAAAACAACTCGGTTATAACACATTGATATTATCTTCAAAGATGGAAGGAAAAGCGGAAAAAGTCGGAGTTTTTCACGGCGAAATAGCAAGGGAAGTAACGCTATCAGGTATCCCCATAAAACCACCCGCCATAATTTTATCCGGAGGAGAATGTGTGGTCACTCTGGGAGAAATAGGAAAAGAAGAAGGAGGCCCAAATCAGGAATGCGTAATCGGTTTCGCGGAAAAAATTGGGTCTTCGAAAAAGGTTGCTTTCCTATCTGTCGATACCGACGGAATAGACGGATATTCAAAATTTGCCGGAGGTATTATAGGCGGAAAGATAGCAGCAATAGACTCAGGGGAAATAGAGAAAGCTTTTACAAACCATTCTTCATCTGATTTCTTACGGAAAATGGGTGGCGGAATTTTAACCGGAGAAACAGGGACAAACGTAAACGACCTGAGAATTTTAGGAATTTCAGACTAA
>CAYWUC010000171.1:0-4341 GCA_964461395.1 uncultured bacterium | reverse complement strand
TCCCATACGAATGAATTCTGCCTTGGTGTAGCGGGATATCCTGAGGGGCACCCTGAAGCGTACTCTTTAGAAAAAGACATAAAAAACTTAAAACAAAAGAGTCAAGCAGGAGGTTCTTTTGTGATAAGCCAGATGTTTTTTCATAACGATCTATTTTATATGTATCTTGATAAAATAAGGAAAGAGGGAATAAAAATACCTGTTTCTGCGGGTATTATGCCCGTTTTTAAGGCAAATCTTTTATCTAAGATGATAAAATTGAGTCATGCTACACTCCCGGCAGGTTTGATTAAGATCGTCGAGAAATACCGGGATAACGATGCTGAAATGGAAACAGCCGGAATAGAGTTTGCTGTGAGACAGATAGAAGATTTAATAAAACATGGAGTCGAGGGGGTCCATCTTTTTACTATGAATCGCGCCTCTCTTGCTGAAAAGATTTCTTCTTTCTCAGGCTTGAGGTAGTTTTGTTGAAATATATTTTTTTATTTATATTATATATGGTACCATTTTTATCTTTTTCTCACCCCCATGTTTTTATCGATAACAGGATCGCGGTTGTTTTTAACGAGAAAGGGCTTAAAGGTTTTAATCATGAATGGACTTTCGATGAGATGTTCAGCAGTACCATAATACAGGAATTTGACCTGAACGCGGATGGGGAATTTGGTGAGGAGGAAATAAAAAAGGTGGAGGAGGGAGCTTTTTCTAATTTAAAAGAATATGAGTACTTTACCGATATAAAAATAAACGGGCATCAATTCAAAATACAAAAAGTCAACAGTTTCTATGCTGAAATCGATAGCGGGGTAATGGTTTATGAGTTTTTTATACCGTGTGAAGTAATTGCCGGTCTTGAAAAACAAGAGGTAATAATATCTGTTTTTGATCCCACTTATTTTGTTCAGGTGATGTTGGCAACTGAGGATCCTTTTAGTTTTGTTGATACCTTAAATGTAGAATTTAGCTATGAGGTTTTCGAAGATGAGGGAAATTCTTATTATTACGGACAAATAATACCTGAAGCTTTAAAGTTAAAAATTAGAAGGAAAACATGAGAAGGATTGCTATTCTTATAAGTTTATTATTTGTATTTGATACGGTTTTGGCACAGGACAACCCTTTTTTATCGAAAGAGAAATCATCTGTGGAAGAAAAAGCAAAAGGTAAGAGTTTTCGATATCCGGGTTTTACTCACAAAATAATGGCTAGAATCGGTAAATTCCAGCGTTCGTTGAATAAGAACCTCTCTTTGCTAACAAAAAGGATAAAAGAAACAAAATCGACAAAGCTGCTTTTTTTTATAATGTTTGTTACTTTTATTTATGGAGTGGTTCATGCTCTTGGACCCGGACACGGTAAAACTTTAACTTTTTCTTATTTCTTGTCAGAAGAAACAAATATTAAGAAGGGAATAGCTGTGGGATGCATAATAGGTTTCCTGCATGCCACCTCGGCGTTATTTTTGGTGTTATTATTATATTTTACTATTAAAAAAGCCCATCTTAATAACATCGAAGAGATGAGTAGAACAATTAAATTAGTAAGCTATGCTTTAATTGCTGTAATAGGTTTGTTTTTATTGGCCAAGAAGGTATATGATATTAGAAAAAGGAGGGGTTTTAAAGGAGAGGAAATCGAAATTCAAAATACTCAGAGCATAATCCCTTTTGCCATTGCCGTAGGTTTGGTTCCATGCACAGGTTCTACTATAGTTCTTTTATTTTCTTTATCGTTGGGAGTATTGAAGATAGGTATAATTTCTATAATCTTTATGGCTTTAGGCATGGCGACTACCATTTCAATTGTAGGTATTCTAACAATTCTTGCGAAAAGCAAAGTAAAAAAAATATTGTCGGAGAAAAGCAACGGGTATTCACTTTTTCAGAACATTGTATCTGTCCTGGGCGCTTTCTTGATTTTTATGTTGGGGGCTATCTTGTTTCTGGGTGTTTATGCAGGGTGAAAAATGAATTATGTAAAAAAAATATATAAATTAAAAGATAAGAAAAATGCTGTTATTCTGGTGCATAACTACCAGAGCGGAGAAATCCAGGACATAGGAGATTATCTTGGCGATTCACTCGGTCTCTCACAACAGGCAAAAAGTACGAAAGCCGAAATAATCGTTTTCTGCGGTGTTAAATTCATGGCGGAAACGGCGAAAATACTCTCTCCTGAGAAAAAAGTTTTAATGCCGAGGAAAGAAGCGGGATGTCCAATGGCTAATATGGTAACGCCGGAAGATGTACTGGCGTTGCGTAAAAAACACCCCAATGCAAAAGTTGTTTCATATGTAAACACGAATGCCGATGTAAAAGCAGTAAGTGACGTTTGCTGTACTTCGGCTAACGCGGTTGAGGTCGTAAAAAATATCGATTCGGATGAAATTATCTTTGTTCCGGATAAAAATCTCGGTTCATATGTGAAGCGTTTTACCGATAAGAAAATTATCCTCTGGGATGGATATTGTTATGTACATAACAATATATCAAAGGAAGATGTACTCTTTGCAAAAAAGAAGTATCCCGAAGCTTTACTTTTAGTACATCCGGAGTGTAGACCCACAGTAATCGATATCGCGGATGAAGTCCTGTCTACTTCCGGAATGTTGAAGTTTGCTAAAAAATCCAGGGCAAAAAAATTCCTGATAGGAACAGAGGAAGGAATACTGTATAGATTAAAAAAAGAAAATCCCGAAAAGGTGTTTTATAATGTTGGGACCCCAAGAGTCTGTTCCGATATGAAATTAACTCATCTGGAAGACGTATATTTGGCTTTAAAAGAAGAAAAAAATGAGATAACTCTTTCAAAAGATATTATTAGTGCTTCACAGAAAGCGTTAGAAGAAATGTTAAAGTATGTCTAAGAAAAAAGTTCTTGTCGCGATGAGCGGGGGTGTAGATTCTTCGGTCACGTGTGCTCTTCTTCAGAAAAAAGGCTATGATATAACCGGTGTCACAATGAAAATTTGGGACGGGGAAGAGTGTTCGGATACTACCGAGGGTTCCCATTCATGCTATGGACCGGGAGAACTTCAAGATGTAGAAGACGCAAAAAAAATAGCAAAACAACTTAATTTTCCTCATATGGCTCTAGATCTCACTAAAGAATATAAAGATATCGTTCTCGATTATGTGACCGAGGAATATCTCTCGGGAAAAACTCCTAATCCCTGTATAATATGTAATAGAGTGTTAAAACTGAGTGTACTTTTAGATAAAGCAAATGATGCCGGCATCGAATTTAATTATGTGGCAACAGGGCATTATGTAAGAAATAAATTTGACGAAGAAAAAAACAGGTATCTTTTACTAAAGGCAAAAGACAAGAAAAAAGACCAAGCATATTTCTTATATTCACTTTCCCAGGAACAGATAGCAAAATGTATTTTCCCCCTTGGCGATTATACTAAGGAGAAGGTGAGAGAACTTGCAAAAGAAATGGATTTACCCGTAAAAGAAAAAAAAGAAAGCCAGGATTTTTTTTCCGGAGATATGTCATCTTTATTCGAAGGAAAAGAAAACCCGGGTAAATTTACAGATAAAGAAGGAAATATTTTAGGTGAGCACAAAGGAATACAGTATTATACAATAGGTCAGAGAAGGGGTCTTGGAATAGCAAAAGGCTCACCGTTATACGTCATTGAAATCAATAAAGCCGACAATTTAATTGTTCTGGGCGAGAAAGAAGATCTTTTGAACGACGAACTAACGGCAAATAAACTCAACTGGGTCGAAATCGAAAATCTAAAAAAAGAAATGGAAGTAACGGCAAAAATAAGATACCGCCATAGAGAAGCAGAAGCAATTATTTCGCCATATGAAGAAGATTCGGTTTTAGTCAAATTCAAAGAGCCTCAAAGCGCAATAACACCCGGACAGGCTGTCGTTTTCTACCAGGATGACGTACTTGTAGGCGGCGGAACGATAAAAAAACAGCAAAAATCAAATATCAAAATGCAAAAATACAAATCAAAATTTAAAAATAAAAAACAGAAACAACGGATCTCACGAATAGCACGAATTTTTTTAGTCTTTGCAGTTAGGGGAGGGGATAATTTTGCATTTTAATCTGTCATTTTGCTTTTTAATTTTTAATATTTTATTTACATGGATTGAGAAAATTAAAAGAGACTCTATTGAAAAAAAAAGCAAAAAATCAGGTGGTACTAATATGAAGGCTGTAAGTTTATTTTCCGGCGGACTGGATAGTATATTATCCGCCAAAATCATTCAACTCCAGAAAATAGAAGTCACTGCTTTTCATTTTGTTTTACCTTTTTCTTATATAAAAGACGAAGAGGATATTGGCGCAGTAAAAACCGCTCGTAAATTAGGA
>CAYWUC010000170.1:0-1854 GCA_964461395.1 uncultured bacterium | reverse complement strand
TAAGGAACCGGTTTTTATTTGTCCTGTGTTTAAACCGACTGCAAGATGCGATATAAATGTATCGGCGGTTTCTCCGGAACGATGTGAAACAACAGCAGTCCAACCATTATTCTTAGCCATTTGAATTGCTTCGATTGTTTCTGTAACTGTTCCGATTTGGTTAAGTTTTATAAGTACGGAGTTACTTATGTTTTTATCGATACCCTTTTGTATTATCGAGGTATTGGTTACGAAAAGGTCATCTCCCACAATTTGGATTTTTTTCCCTAATTCCTTTGTCAAAATATCCCAGCCGTCCCAATCCGATTCGGAAAGACCATCTTCAATTGAAATTATTGGATACTTATCGACCCATTCTTTATACACAGAAACCATATCTTCAGAGGTTAGAGAATCTCCTCCGAAATTGTAAGCTCCATCTTTATAAAATTCGGAAGCCGCACAGTCCAGGGCAATAGCAATCTCCGTTCCCGCTTTATATCCGGCTTTGTCTATTGATTCTAAAATTAGGCTTAAAGCTTCTTCGTTGGTGGAAAGATTGGGGGCAAAACCGCCTTCGTCTCCAACACTGGTCGCATAATTTTTTTCAGAAAGAATTCTCTTCAATGAATGAAATACTTCACTTGTTGCCCTAATAGCTTCTTTAAAATTAGGGAGTCCTATTGGAGCTATCATGTATTCCTGAATATCGAGATTATTATCCGCGTGTTCTCCGCCATTTAAAATGTTGCAGAGAGGAACGGGAAGACGGCACGCGTTTGTTCCGCCGAGGTATCTATAAAGTGGTATATTTAGAAAGTTACTTGCGGCTCTCGCGACCGCCATGGATATCGAAAGAATAGCGTTAGCACCGAGTTTTCCTTTATTTTCCGTTCCGTCCCTTTTGCACATTGTAAGATCAATCAGTCTTTGGTCTAAGCAATTTTTCCCCGCAATTTCCTGTCCCAATATATTTTGAGCGTTATTTACTGCCTTAAGGACTCCTTTCCCTCCGTATCTTTTTTTATCATTATCTCTGAGCTCCAGTGCCTCTCTCGTTCCTGTCGAAGCGCCGGAGGGAACGGCTGCCCTGCCATAAATACCCGATTCCAGAATACACTCGGCTTCTATTGTTGGGTTTCCTCTTGAATCGATTATTTCTCTTGCTTTTATGTCGATTATTCTCATTGGAATATTTCCTCCTTAATCTTTATCCACGCCCGGAAGGATTCGAACCTTCAACCAGCGGATCCGAAGTCCGCTACTCTGTCCAGTTGAGCTACGGGCGCAAACATTTATATAATAACATGTTTAGCTGAAAGCCAAGCTGGTTTTAACAAGTTTTTCAAATTATCCGAATATATTATTACATTTTTGTTTGTCAAGTATACGTTTAGGTTTTAGATGATAGGTTTTAGATATTAGTAAAAAAATAAGGAAGAATTCGTAATATTCGTATAATTTGTTTTTTCTTTCAGTGGGCGGCTGATTCTCATTTTCCCCCCAATTCACTAATTGACAAATTAACTATTTTCTCTAGGAAAATAATACGGTCTTGACAAAAATATAGTATATTTTATACTTCTTTTATGATATTCATACTTTTACTGGGTTATCTTTCTGTATTAATGCCAGATCCCTCTATAAGGGCTCAGAAATGGATAGATAATAGAGAACTGACACTTCCCTATGGTTTTTTACCTCTATTTGAAGACACCAACACTGTAGATATTTTATTTTATTCGGTTGTAGATACTATCAATTATCTTCAGGTTAGTCCTACAATCAAGCAGCGATTTGGAAAATGGGGGGGAGAAGTTTCCCCTTATTTACGTTGGGGAGGAGATTCCTATTATCCAAGAAGAAAAAAATTTG
>CAYWUC010000169.1:0-3333 GCA_964461395.1 uncultured bacterium | reverse complement strand
ACCAACCCAGAGCGGCATGCCGGTTCTTTCTCTAAGAGCGGTAAAGCCTGACATTATCTTTTCCAATTCCGCTTTCCGGCTTTCCGTTTCCGCCAACATGGAAACATGCTGACCGGGATACAGATGGAAGGAAAGCGCTTGTTGGTATCCGCCCAGTTTTTCAAAAATGCTGAAATCCTTGGACCAGTTATCGCCCTCAAGAAATATAATATGATTATTGTCCATATCCCTTATCTTATTAATCGTTTTTCCATAAAAGTCATTAAAAGCATTCGTGTCGGACACAAAACATGGCTCATTTAAAATGTCGTAACCGGCAATAATTGTTTCATCTTTGTATTTTTCGGCAATATAACCCCAGAGATCGATGAGTCTTTCTCTTAATGAAGCATCTTCCCAGAATAAGGAAACTCCTGTAGAATTATCCGAGTGGTGTGCAGGGTTCTGCCCCCCGGGAGCAGTATGCATATCAAGAATGGCAAAAATACCGTGTTTCCTACAAAGCGTAAGCACACGATCTAAATGTTTAAATCCCTGCTGTTTATACTTTCCGGGCATCTGGTCGTCTTCAAAATGCCTGTAGTTTAGAGCGAACCTCAAAGCATTTACGCCCAAGCTTTTCAGAAATATGAAATCGTCTTCTTCGATAAAATAATTTAGGAAGCTATCAAAAAACTCGGAAGCATTTTCTCTACCGTACACTTCGGCAAAAGTCTGACGAATCCTTTTTTCTACCCCCGGGATTCTTATCATGAAATGTTCGATAGTCATCCACGTTCCTACTCCGAAACCTCTGAATTTTATTTCTTTATTATTCAGTTTGAATTCGCCGTTTTTTGCTTGAATGAAATTTTTATCCATCGATTGCCCCTTAGTCTTTCTTCATAAAATATTAAAATGATAAAAAAAACACTTCAATAGTCAAGGGATTTTTCAAATATTTCATTTTAATGAAACCGATAGTGGATTTACCAGGTCTTATTCATAAAGGAGGAAAAATGAACAATAAAATAAATCTCATAATCTCAGTTATATTCTTATTTTCCTTTCCATTACTTGTAGAGGCTAAATCCACCGAAGGAAAGAGCTTTATCCAGGAAATTAAAGAAAAGATTATAAAAGAGAAAGAAAAAGTTGAAGAGAAAAACAAAGAAACAGAAAAAGATACGTACGCACAGAAAAACAATGATACGAAAAAAGAACCTCCTGAAGAAAAAAGCCGTATTGAAAAAATTAAAAAAATAATCGTAAAGGAAAAGAAAAAAATAGAAGATAAGGCCGAAGAAAAAAAGAAAGAGAAAGTAAAAGAAAAGAAAAACGAAAAAGATAAGTATAATAAAGATTATGACAATGGATATAAAACCAAAAAAGGTCATGACTATGTTCATGATTATAACAGAAAACCCCATAAGAAAATATATAAAGATAATTATTACCGGGATAACAGTCCACGTTATTATATCTACGATGATGTTTATTTCGATGAGTCCCCCGGTTACGTAACCGATGCAAGATATTACGATTACACTTATATAGATGAATCAGAATTAATTTCTCCTAACCCGTTACACGAGTATAAACATCCGAGAAGAATCGCATTCCTCACTTCTTCAGTAGAAGCTGCCTATCTCGGTAAGGACATCCGGGATACATACGGAATTACGGGGAAAATTTCCGCGAATCTTTATTCCCTGCATTTTAATTGTTTTTATCAGAATATCTTTTCAAGCGAGGAGAAACTAAGGCTTTACTCTATAAACGGAGGTTTTTCTTTTGCAACGCAGAGTTTTATTTTAACGCCTTTCATAGGAGCTTTTTATATCGAACCTCTCGAGGAAGCCAGATTCTCTTATGGTGGCAATCTACAGGTTTTCCTTCCTACTAATTATATTTTGGATTTATACACCTTAAATTCATCATACGGCTCGCTTAATTTTCATAATTTTTCCGCTTCTTTAAACTACGCGCTTTATAGATTTAATTTTGGTCTGGGTTATACCTACAATAGTTACGCGGGAGTCAACTTTTCGGGGCCGTTTGCAAAGTTTTCCTTCTGGTTGTAGATTGAATTTTGTTAGTGTGTGGATGTGTTGGTGCGTCAAAAAATTAAAATTTAACAAGTGCCTGGTTTTTTAGTGATGTGTTTGTTTTAGCGGGAAGCCGCCAGCGGTTAGCCTATTTCTTCTATATCCTCTGTGGTTAAGTTAATTTTTTTAGTGTTTTAATATTTATTCCTTATAGTAATTCTCCCTCCGGTGGCTGACAAACGCGGCAAGGGGGACTTCCTTTTCCTCCACGTAATGTTTAAGCAATTCCACAAATTTCCGCATCTTTTCTTTATCTCTCAAATACTCATAACTTTCCGGAAATCTGTCTTTTAAAATCTTTTTCAAATTTTCTCCTCCGAGCCGGGTATTCAAAACTTCAATTAGATAATAATTTACTATTCCTTTAGTTTCTCGCAATACTTTTCTCGCTTCTGTAAGCTCCGGTATAACGGGACTTATAAAGCAAAAGGTTTTTATTCCTTCTTTATTTAATTTTTTAAGCGCTTCAATCCTTCGCTCGTTGGACGGCGCGTGTGGTTCGAGAATTTTTCTCACTTTCTCCGGAAAACAATTTACAGTCAACCCAACACTTACGTTTTTAAATTTTTTGAGTATATCGATATCTCTTAAAACCAGATCGGACTTGGTAAGAACCGATAGTTTAGTATCTTTGTTCATATTCTCAAGAATTTTTCTGGTAAGCATAATCTCTTTTTCCACAGGTTGATAGGGGTCGGAAACCGAACTCATCGATACTTCTCCTTTAACTCTCTGCTTCGCAAGTTCCGGGGCATTTGTTTTTACCTCTATCCACGTCCCCCAATGTCCGTACTCTTTCCACCTGCTCATATAACGGGCGTAACAGTAAACACATCTGTGTCCACACCCCACGTACTGATTAATTGTATACTTTATGCCTGGAAGTTTCGACCTTGTGTATATGGATTTTGCTTCCCGTTTAATAATTTCCATAATTGATTAACGCTGCTTCAATAAAACAAATTATAAACGCTAAGATTCATTTATAATTACTCATATCTTTAATTTTAAATTAAAAAACTTTTGCCTGATTTCCATAGTACCATCATATCTTTCAATGTTTATCTGTCAATCCTCTTTAATGCTGTCTAAATATGGGATTTTGGATTCATGACTCGGTGCTTTGCACCACTCTTGACTAATACTAAATAATCTCTATAATATTAATAGAAAAGGAGGTATTATATGTTATGTAAGAATATTGAAAAAGCTTTGATAATTGTAATTTTCTTTCTAACTTGTTTAT